>NZ_KB899438.1 GCF_000378205.1 Sediminispirochaeta bajacaliforniensis DSM 16054
ATAGTTCCGTTTTTTACGTGGTCGTGAGGGCTCCGTCAGATAGTAGTGAACCATGCGTTCACTTTTTCCGAGGGATTCAGCGATTTCTCTGATCTTCTTGCCCTGTCGTTTCAACATCTGTGCTTCATGCATCAGTAACTCCAGCATTGTAGGGCGTACTCCTTGTTTTTATGATTGTTTGGCTACAACCATTACAAGGCGGTACCGCCCTTTTTTTCAAGCCGGAGTCTGCAATTTCATTCCGGTGTTTTCCTGCAATTTACCTCCGGTGGCGACATGTACACCGGCTTTCTTTGAGAGAAAGAAGCAAAATAACCAGGAGTTCAATCAGGTAAAGAAACATGCTCAAGAATACATTGTGCACATGAGCCGTTTGATCGGCTACATCCTGTTCAGGATCCAGTAGGATACTCGTAGGATGAAACTAGCGAGAAAAAGGATGATCCCAACAGGTATAATCACCGGTATTTCCCAATTCACTCCTACCGTGTAAACTATCAGCATTGTCACGGTGAGCAGTAGTAGAAGTATCCGTAAAGTAAACAGGGCGGCTTTACCTGCTCTGGCTTCATCCCTCTCATCGTAAGGAACCATTCCGGATTCTTTGGACTTGCGCACCCGTCGTTGTTCCAGAACCTTGGCTGCAGTAAAAACAACGAGGCAGGTAACAAGGAAACTCGTTCCAGAAACAACATCGCCAGCGCAGATACGCACGACACCCGCGGCAATCAATGCAATAACAAGCAGAACGTAAACAACAAATCTCCACCTGATTCTAATCACAGATTTCTTCCTCCAGCCGAAATAAATCTTCAACTTGACATCCAAATATTCTTGCGAGCCGTAACGCCAGAACAAGTGAGGGAAGATATTTTCCCCGTTCTAATGAGATAATCGTTTGTCGCGTTACCGCAACGGTTTTTGCTAATTCCAATTGAGTCAGCCCCAGTTGTTCTCGCCACAGCCGCAGGTTATTAACCATACATGACCCCAATATGTAAAGCATGCTTTACATGCAATGTAATCCAACTTCATCAAAATGTAAAGTTTATTTTACAATCCTTGTTGAAGTTCTTGTGGCAATCACTCCTCTTTTTTTGTCCCGGCGGTGACTCCATCGAAACCGAACTTTAATTCATCACGTAGGTGATGCCTTTTTTCATGCACTGCAAGCATATACTCGGGATTCTACTGCTTGATCCGGTTAGCAACCTCTCTTGGCGGCCAAGAACATTGATTGCCTCTTGCTCATCTTATGCTCCATTCCTACGGACCTACCGAGCAGATCGAGTTTCTGCTTCATTATGTTATCGAAGAAAAGGGCAGCTATACCGGGCGAACACCTACCAGCTCCTGAGACACCTTGAAAAAAGCCGTCCGAGTTTCCCGGACGGCTTTTTCTATTTTACTATGGTTTACTTTAGCCTTTCTGCAAAGGCCTTTGCGGTAAATCCGAGATCCTCGGCAACGGCTTCACCGGGGCCCGATTCGCCGAAGCGATTGATACCGAAGACCCTATCCCGACAGCCGGTAACAGCCTCCCAGCCATCGCTGACTCCCGCTTCGGTGGCATAGACCTCTGCTCCTTTCGGCAGCAGCTTGGCTTTTTCGTCGGCGGAAAGAGCCAGGAATCGCTCCTTGCAGGGCATGGAGACGACCCTGATATCCTTGCGTCCTGTCAGATCTACTGCCTCGAGGGCCATGGAAAGCTCGGAACCTGTGGCCACGACCACAAGTTTTGGAGCACCGCTGCTTTCCCGTACGATATAGGCACCTTTCGTTGCCATTGAATCGCGCCAGGAGCTGTCCGCCTTTTCTACAACCGGCAGGTTTTGACGGGTGAGCAGCAGGGCCGATGGGCCGTCGTCTCTGAGAAGTGCAAGTTCCCAGGATCTCACCGTTTCCTCGGCATCCGCAGGGCGGAAGACATGAACGTTGGGAATGATGCGCAGCGCCGCGGCGTGTTCGATAGGCTGGTGGGTCGGACCATCTTCACCCACGAAGATCGAATCGTGCGTAAAGACATAAACGACCGGTTCCTTCATGATCGCCGAAAGCCTGACCTGGGGCCGCATGTAATCGGAGAAAACCAGAAAGGTTGCGGCAAAAGAACGGAGACCGCCGTGGAGTGAAAGACCGTTTGCCAAGGCACCCATGGCATGCTCTCTGACGCCGAAATGAAAGGTTCTGCCTGCCCTTTCCTCGGCACTGTAATCACCGTAGTCGGGAAGAGCGGTGTTATTGCTTGGGGCAAGATCGGCGGATCCTCCGACAAGATTTTCCATGGCGGCTGCGGCGGCCTGAAGAGCGGCGCCCCCAGCCTTTCGTGTCGCGACGGAATCGCCGACCTTATATTCAGGCATCTTCGCTGCGGCAAGGGCTGCTTCGGCAGCGGCTTTTCTATCGCCTGCGAACCAACGGTCCCACTTTTTCCGAAGTTCGGGATGAGCCTTACTCCAGGAATCGAAGAGCGTATTCCAGGCGTCGAAGGAAGCTTTTCGTTCTTCCAGTTTTTCCGTGAAATATGTTTTTGCCTTTGGAGCGATGTAAAAGGATTCGTTCTCGGGGATACCGAGATTTTTTCGGGTTGCAATGACCTCATCGGTGCCAAGAGGGGAACCATGCACTTTGGAACTGCCCGCCTTGTTGGGACTGCCCTTGCCAATAGTGGAGGCAAGAATAATCAGAGACGGCTTTCCCGTTTCCGCCTTAGCCTCTTCTACAAGGGCGGCGGTTTTTTCCATATCGTACATGTCGCCGGAAAGCACCTGCCAGCCGTATGCACGATAGCGTGCGGCAACATCTTCGGTAAAGGCGAGAGATGTGGAACCCTCAATACTGATTTTATTCGAATCGTAGAAAACGATAAGCTTGCCGAGTTTCAAATGTCCGGCAAGGCTGCTGGCCTCGGAGCTTATGCCTTCCATCATACAACCGTCTCCGGCGAGGACCCAGGTATAGTGATCGACAACCTTTGCATCGGCGGTGTTAAAATTGGCAGCCAGAAAGGTCTCCGCAGCCGCCATCCCGACCGCTTCGGAAAGTCCGGCACCGAGGGGCCCGGTTGTGGTCTCGACTCCGGGGGTATAGCCGTATTCAGGGTGTCCAGGGGTCTTTGATCCGATCTGACGAAAACGCTTCAACTCTTCTAAGGGAAGGTCGTATCCTGAAAGATGAAGGAGCGAGTAGAGAAACATCGAACCATGGCCGGCAGACAAGACAAATCGGTCACGGTTCGGCCATTGAGGATTCTTCGGGTAGTGTTTCATGATTTCGCCGTAGAGCAGTGCTCCCAGTTCCGCGCAGCCCATGGGTAGTCCGGGATGTCCCGAGTTGGCTGTCTGAATGGCATCCATCGAGAGCGACCTTATCGATGTGGCGGCCGCCCGTAAAGCTTCGAGATTCATATGTCCTCCTGATTTTTGATGACCTGTAGCGCGGCTTCGAGCCTCCCGAAGGGGGGACTTACTTGTACGCCGGCGACACGGCCTCGTATCTTTGCAATGATTTCTCTGGCGATGAGAATTCCTTCTTCCATCGCCCCTTCTTTTGTATCATGTTTTTTCATCCGTTCCTGAAGATCTGCGGGAATGGAAATACCGGGTACCTCGTAATGGAGGAACAGGGCGTTCCGGTAACTTGCCAGAGGCCATATACCGGCAATAACGGGTTTTCCCGTTCCCTTGACCTTATCCAGAAAGGTTGAAAGCAGTTCGACATCGAAGACAGGCTGAGTAATAAAATACTCTGCTCCAGCTTCCGCCTTTTTCCAGGCCCGTTCAACCTCGCTATCCAGAACCTGGGCGGCGGGATTTGCCCCTGCTCCTGCGACGAAAGAGGTTTGGCCGTGCAGGCGATTTCCCGCAAGGTCGATCCCCTGATTCAGGCTATCCGCAAGGCTGAGTAGGCCTATCGAGTCTGTATCGAAAACCCCGGTGGCGTCAGGAAAGTTTCCCACCTTTGGAGGATCTCCGGTAAGGAGCAGGAGATTATGTACACCGGCCGTCTGTGCGCCGAGAAGTTCGGACTGTATTCCTATCAGGTTTTTGTCCCGACAACAGATGTGCTGGATCGTTTCTATTCCGCTGTTCCGTTGTACTTCCATACAGGTTACCAGAGTACTGACACGGCTGCTCGCACGGGGGCCGTCTGGTACATTGACACAGGTGATACCCGCAGCCCTTAATGTTTTAGCCTTTTCGATGACCTTTGCAAGATCGGTCCCCATGGGGGGAACCAACTCCACCGAAGTAATCCACTCCCCTTTGGCAAGGGCGGCACCGAAAGCACTGCGTTTTTCCAATGCCACCGGTTCCAGTCTTTCGATTTCTTTACTCGAAACCTCTATGGTAAGGCCCTTTCGGCGACTCGAATCGAGATGGAGAATTGCCTGTGCCATCTTCTGTATGTGCAGGGGGGTCGTTCCACAACACCCGCCGATCACATGTACCCCTGCCTCAAGAAATTTCAAGGCGTACTCGGCAAAGTAGTCTGGGCTTGCCATGTAGAGTTGTCTGCCCTCATAGTCCCTGGGATAGCCTGCATTGGGCATGACCGAGATCGGTTTGCTGACAACTCCGCCCGAGGCAAGAATGACATCGAGCATGTGTGCCGGCCCTGTGGCGCAATTGATTCCCAGCACATCGACATGTTCCGATTCCTGGAGCCGCGCAAAGACAGGGGTGAGATCATTATTGTATTGCTCACTCCGTAAAGGGCGAAAGCTGTACTGGGCCTGCACCGGGATTTCCGGGGCCGTCGCCTTTGCCGTTTCAGCGGCCAAAAGCAGCTCGTCGATATTTCGGAAGGTTTCGAGAACGAAGAGATCGATTCCCGCCTCGGCAAGGGCCTCCATCTGTTCGCGAAAGGCACTGCGAGCCTCTTCACTGTCGATTTTGCCTACCGGGCCGACCCGTTTGCCCAGGGGCCCTACCGAACCAGCAACGTAAACCTCTTTTCCCGCAGCATCCCGTGCCAGGCGGACCGCTTCTCTGTTAATTTTTCCGGTAAGCTCGGAAAGGCCGTAACCGTCGAGCCGTAATCTGTTTGCTCCGAAGGTATTGGTGGTGACGGCTTGTGCCCCTGCCGCTATCATTTCCCGGTGGAGTTCCGATACCTTTTCCGGAGAGGTAAGAGTCACATGCTCAAAGCATTGGTTGAGAAAGACCCCTTTTTCATAAAGCATAGTACCGACGGCCCCGTCAAAAAGGAGAACCCCGTCGGCAAGTCGTTCAAGATATGGTTTCAACATTGCAGCCTTAAGCCTCCGCGGGAGCATGACGACGGGCCAGCTCTTTTTCGAGATCGGAAAAAGCGATCCCTTCGTCTGCGAGCAGGACCAGCAGATGGTACAACAGGTCCGATGCCTCGTAGATCATATCTTCCCGTTTTCTTGCCAAAAGCAATTCCACGGCCTCCTCGCCCATTTTTTTCCTGATCTTTTCGTTTCCCTTCGAAAAAAGATGGGTGGTGTAACTGCCTTCAGGCATGCTTTTTTTTCGTTCTGCAATGAGGGATTCAAGTTCGCCGATGATGCCGGAAGTCCGGCCCTCTTGGACATCCGATGGAGCCGTCCTTTCCTTTTGCTCCTGCTGCGTGTCACCTCCCAGCTTCTCATCAATAGCGGTATAGCTATCGGCAACAACCGCTTCGAACCACTTTTTTTTACGTTGCAACGAGAGAAAGAAAACCCCTCCCTCATGAAGAGGCAAAAGCCTTCCTGTTTCGGGAAACACGTGCCAAATTTCCCCCCGCTCAATGCTTTTGCCGAAGCCCTTTTCATTCGTTTTCAGGATATCCGCTATGGTGCCGTCTTTTCGTATCAGAACTAGCGGCATCACTTCTTCAACCATTGTTCACCACTCCTCTTGCGCTTCTTCCGCTTCGCTCTGGTAAAGGGCGAGGACCCGTTTCAGATCAAAGCGTTGTTCATACAAGGCCTTGCCCACAATGATGCCGGCAATACCTTCCGGTTTATTTCCAAATATTCGGCGAAAATCCTCCTCGCCTCCGATTCCTCCGGAAATAATGACGGGCAGGCCCGACGCCTTGGCGATCCGGACACTATTTTCTATATCCGGTCCGGAAAGCGTTCCGTCTCTTTTTATGTTGGTATAAATGATGGAGATCGCACCATTGCCTGCAGCCATGGCTGCCAATTCGACATCGCTGATGCCTGCATCCTCTTCCCAACCGGAAATCTTGGCCGTTCCGTCGGTAGCATCGATACCTGCAATGAATTTTTTGCCGAATCGCTCGGTCCAGCGACGGATGATGGATGGATCTCTTGCAAAGGCTGTGCCGATAACAAGGCGATCGACTCCGGCGGCTGTGAGCTCTTCTACGTCGTGGTCGTTCCGAATACCGCCTCCAACCTCAAAACGGGCCTCGACCTTCTCACAGAGTTCCCTGATGACCTCTCTGTTGTGTTTTCCTTTGCCCCGGGCGGCATCCAGATCAACGAGATGAATCCTTCTGGCCCCTGCCGCCTTGAAACGCATTGCCTGTTCAAGGGGGTCTGTATCGTAGACGGTACTGCGATCATAGTCTCCGCGGTAGAGACGGACACAATGGCCGTCAAGCAGATCGATGGCGGGAATAATGGTCATGGTAATCTCCCTGTTATGTTGCTTCTAACCATTATACTCGTTGCGACTGATAGGTACAAGAAAGTGGCTCCTCAGAAGCAGCTCTTCAGAAGGCGATACCGGCGATCAGTGAATAGTCATGATATATGGCATCCATGTCCCGAAGATCTTTGTAAAAACTTTCTTTATGATACAGACGCCCCTGGATACCGAGAAACCAACTATCCGACATCATCAGACGCCCTAAAAGCGATACATTACCGATAAATTCTTCACCTGAAGAGCCTCCTTCCGGGACTGAATCGTCGATGATCGAGAGTCCGTAAAAGGAGTAATCAAGGTCAAAGAAAAGGCGTTGCCTACGATTGAGGCTGAAACCGAGCTTTATGTTGGCCCCAAGCCCGAGACTGTAATTTCGTCTTTCATAACTGGGCGGGCTGCCGTAAAGATCCTGATATTTGAGATACATGAGGTCGCTTGCTCCCATAAACACGAAGGCGGTGTGGATGTCGGATGAGAAACTCCAGGCATCATTTATGGGACGCTGCTGTAGCCATCCGAAACCAATGGCGTTGGAGCTGAGGTTGATGAAACGGTTATAGATGACATCATAGTGAAGAAAGATGCCTATTGTGTGGCGATTTTCTATCTCTTTTCCATAGAGGCGCCATCCCTTCAGAATACCTTCCGAGAAAAAAGTAAGGAGAACGCGGTTCCCAAGGTCGCTTCCGAAACTTCCCTTGAGTGAAAAGGTGCTGAAGGACTCGGCAAGCGTACCGTAAAAAGGATCGCCGTAGTGAAGATCCACCTGATAATTTGTCTCAATACCGTCGTCGCTGAGATAGTTTTCCCGTGGGGCAAGCTGGTCGACATGAATCAGAGAATAGCCGGCTGAGAGAAAGAACGATCCGCTAATAGGCGCAGTGATCGGCGTCCTGTCGGGAAATATCGACCGATTTATTGATTTTGCCGGATTCATAACAAAGGCCCCGATTTTCCGGGCAAGATTGGGAAGATGAAGTTGGTCTTCTTCCCCAAAAAGAAGAAGGTCGGAGAGGCGGTAGAGCATCTCGCCTAAGGTTGCCCCTCCAATAGTTGTGACGATGAGATCGTTGAGAGATGGGCGTTCGTTTTCCATGAAAAGTTCCCAGGAAAGACTACCCAGCATGCCTATCGAGGCAGAGGTGAAAAAGTCATTGCCGGCCGATCGTGCAGAGGAAAAATAGACCGAGCCCTGGTAAGGATGGCCCAAGTGATTAACGGCAAAGGAGTCCTGGTCCCACACCCATGGTTTTGAAAAATTATCGGAAATCGAGGCGGAGCTGATCATGGCATAATCTGCATGATGTACATAGCGATTAAAGCCCCAGAGCAGCGTGTTACTGAAAAGGGTTTCCCCAATGCCGACTGCGAAGGAGATGGAAGCCTGTTCTTCTGCGAAAACGCCTGCCGTTGCAAAGAGAATATTCATAAGTAGTATCAAGAGTTTATGACGATATTTCACTTGATCCCTGTTATAAAGCAAATTTGCCTCTGGTGAGCGTGCGAGTAACCGGTTATACTATCGTTCAATTCAGTAAGGGCTCTCAGTTCAAAGAATATCCTTTTTCCAGAAAATGGCAGTTCCACGCCGATACCTCCGACGGCGGAAAGGCCAATAAGGGTGGGATCGGTTTCCGGAAAGGAGTGCATTGAAAATTCGGCCCCGTCCTGAATGAATGCTTTGCTGATCAGGAGAATAGAAAAAGAGGGCCCGGCGATGAAATAAAGTTTGTTGTCGTCGTCGATGCTGGTCGTGTAGCGTATGAGAAAGGGGATTTGAAGGTCGATTTCGCTTAAAAGTGTCGATGCTTGCCTTCCATCCTCGTATTTCAGTAGATAGCCACCACCTCTGGCGCTAAGTGCCAGTTCGCCTCGCGTCGAGAGGGTATTGCTGAGCTGCTTTTCCGCTATGATTCCGAGGGATACTCCGATAATCGGATTGTTTTTTGCCGATTCTGCACCTTCCCGGCTCTGCATATCATCCAGATAGTCATCGAATCCCGGCCCGGCATAGGAGGATATGGAAAGTGCGGAATAATAGGCGATCTCATTACCGTGGAGAGCCGAGGAGACGAGCATAATGAATACGCAAAAACATGCGGCTTGCTTTTTCATCAAAATAACTGTGCCAGATGAGTTGGAGAATATCAATTATGGAGAATAAAGGGAAGCATATTCTTCTTGTCGAAGATGAAGCTGTTATTGCGCTTGCTCAAAAGCAAACCCTGGAACGATATGGCTTTCGGGTAGACACTGTTTGCTCCGGTGAGGCGGCCCTCAGCCACATTACCACGGAACCTTCTTTCGATCTCGTTTTGATGGATATTGACCTAGGCTCAGGAATGAGCGGAACCGAGGCGGCAAAGGCAATTCTGCAGAATCGCTCTTTGCCCATTGTTTTTCTTACAAACCATGGTGAGGCCGACATGATGGAACGGGTGCGTGATATCACCCGCTATGGATATGTTCTGAAAAATTCGGGAAATTCCGTACTTCTCTCCTCCATCGAGATGGCCTTTGAATTATTTGAGGCAAACCGAAAGGCTCAGGAATCGGCGGAAAAGCTAAAGACCATTTTTACGGCTCTCGGTGATCGGGTCTTTGTCATTGATCGGCAGGGTCGTTATCTGGAAATTGCCGATGAAACGTTTACAAGTACCGTTCTTTCCGATGTGTTTGACTCGAAACTCACCGCCTGGTTTATTGAGGTCATCGCAAAGGTCCTGGAACGCCATGCGGTAGAAATGATCGAGTATCCTCTCATGATTAATGATCGAGAGGTGTGGTTCCTGGCGACAATCAGCCCTCTGGATAGTAAGAGTGTGGTCTGGGTGGCAAGGGATATCAGCAAACGAAAGGCTGCGGAACAAGAGGCCCAGCGCCTGGTGAAAGAAAAAGAATTGCTGTTGAGAGAGGTCCACCACCGCATCAAAAACAACATGGCAACCATTGCCGCGGTTCTTGATTTGCAGGCTTCGATGCTTGGAGAAAACGATACATCCGGTGCCTTGCTGGAGGCGAGGAACAGGGTTCACGGTATGATGGAGCTCTACCATCGTCTCTACGGTTCCGGAGATTACCGAAGTGTGGATGCCGCCGGTTACCTGCAAGCCCTTTTTGATGAAATTAAAGTTTCCTATTCTCTTCGTCGGGATGTCGAATACAAAAGTACATTGGAAGCAATTACCCTGGATGCAAAAATTCTTTTTCCTCTGGGGATGATCGCGAATGAGCTTGTAACCAACGCTATTAAATACGCCTTTCCCTGTCATGGGAAAGGAGGTTCTATTTTTCTCGGTCTGGAACAAGCCCGGGAGGGGGAGCTTCTCCTCACCGTTGCCGATAATGGCATCGGGATGGACCCCTCGATAGATCCTAAGACTTCACGCGGGTTCGGCCTTTCTCTCGTTGCCAACCTGGCCATCCAGCTGCGATCAAAGTGGTCGTTGTCCCGCGAAGGGGGAAGCCGTTATCGTTTTGAAATACCGATAGGGGGAGTGTGAGTCAGGGGAGTTCTTCGGCATCGACTGTATCGATCAATTTTTTCAGTCGTCGGGCTTCTTCCAGAGGGAACTGGGCTCCCCAGCGCTGGACAATCTCTCCGGCAAGGAAACTCGCAATAAGCCCTGATTCAAAAAGTGTGCGCTTTTCGCTGAGCCCGAGGATAAAGCCTGCCGCATACATATCACCGGCTCCCGTCGTATCGACAGGTTCCTTGCCCTTAACGGGAATGCGCAGGATTTCTCCCTCACAGACGACGAAACTTCCTTGTTTGCCGTTTTTTACCACGCCGGAGACTCCCAGTTTTCCCAGGCTACGGGCACATTCGTAGGCATCATAATTGTCGAAAAGGATTCTTGCCTCTTCTCCGTTTGCAAAAACCAAATCCGCCTTTTCCTCGATCAGTTTGAGGAAGGCTTCTCTGTTTCTGCTCACGGCAAAGGGATCTGCTACATCGAAGACCACTTTTTTCCCCGCCTTTTTTGCAATTTCAATACCGTACAAAATAGCTGCTTTTTGGTTTTCGGTATCCCACATATAGCCGGTGAAATGGAAAAAATCGGCACCGGCGATGGCATCGTCGTCAACATCCTCCGGCCCGTATTCCCGGCAAGCTCCGAGGAAGGTATTCATGGTTCGTTCGCTGTCCGGGGAGATCAGGATAATGCTGCTGCCGGTCGGCAGTGTTCCGTCCTTCAGGTAGCTGTCGACTCCTATCTCATGGAGCTTATTACGATAAATCTCTCCGAAATGGTCCTGGTTTATCTTTCCGGCCAGTGCGGAACGAATTCCAAAAGAGGCCAAGGCCACCATGGTATTGGGACAGGAACCCCCGCAGCCATAGATTTTCTGCTTTGAATCGATGAATCTCAGTAATTCATGCCGTCGTTCTTCATCGATTAGATGCATGGTTCCTTTGTAGAGGCCGAGTTTTTCTAGATCCTCGTCTTCCACCTCCACAAAAATGTCGATTAGAGGGTTTCCGATGCCGTATACCATATTGGGAAGTATAACTGTCCTCGATGTGCTGGGAAAGAGGAGAATTTGCTTTCAAATTTGGTTCCGATACCGCTTGAAAAAAAAACGGGATGTGTTACACTCATTTTTGTTCATAATATGAACAAATCAGAACATATCCGAGGGAGTCGATCAGCCTGTTTCGGCGGCGATCGGAAACTTTCGGGAGTCGGGACAATTGTCCCGCGCACCGGTCGGGGAGCTCCGGATGCGCAGCCTCATGCCGAATCAGCAGGACCGGTCCGGCGAAGCTCTGCCCTCCCTCTTACACTAAACCTCCCTAAACAATATTCGCGAACATTGAAAGGAGCACCGTATGGAGAAAGAAGACTCTTCGGTTTTTATTAACGACGAGGGGGCCCGCTACCGTCTTGAAGAGATGATCAGCAACGAAAAAGTGCACGGCATTGTCCGGGGTTTGGCTGATGATATCAGCAATCGCTACCGGGAAGCCGGGTCGGTTCATCTCGTGGGATTGTTGAAGGGCTCTTTTGTCTTTATGGCCGATCTGATCAGGGCCTTATCCATTCCCGTCACCGTTGATTTTATGGCGGTGACCAGCTATCTCGGTACCGAAAGCACCGGAGAGGTCAAAATTCTCAAGGAACTTAACGAGCCGATCCACGGTTTGAATGTCGTGATTGTTGAAGATATCATCGACACTGGCCTGACCCTGTCGAAAACACTCGCATTGCTCGAAACCAGGGCCCCTGCGGATCTGAAAGTTTGTACACTCCTCGACAAGATCGACAGACGAAAGACTCCCATCGACATCGAGTTCAACGGCATTGTCATTCCCGATGAATTCATTGTCGGCTACGGAATCGATTACCAGCAGCGCCATCGGGAACTGGACCGCATCGACCGGGTGAAATTTCTCTGACTATCTGAGATTATCTGAAGAATCTGAAAAATGGACAAGAACCAGGAGCTGCAACTCCTCGAAGCCATCTATAACAACTCCCCTAAGGTTCGCCAGCGTGATCTTGCCGAGATTGCCGGACTAAGCCTCGGGATGACCAATGCCATCCTGAAGCGGCTGACCGAAAAGGGATGGATCACCATACGCCGGCTGAACAGCCGCAATGTGCGCTATGCGGTGACCCCGGAGGGGATAGAAGAGATTCTCAGACGCAGCTACGGTTATTTCAAACGAACCATCAAGCATGTGGTCCGGTATCGAACGACACTCGAACAGTTTACCGCTGAACTCGGCCGCGAAGGGTACCATCGCCTTATCCTTGTCGGAAAAAGCGATCTCGATTTTATCGTCGAGCATGCCGCGGTTAAGGCAGGCCTCATGCTTGAGAAGCGTCGCAATGTTCCCGACCCCGGAACAACTGGCGACGATGTCTTTCTCCTTTACGGCGAGGAAACGCGTCCGGATCCCCTGGCCTCTGTGCCGGGGGTGGACTATCTGGGGCGGCTTCTGATGAGGCATCCCGGCGCTTTCGGGCAGAGGCACGTTGTATGAATGGTGCACTAGGGCACAGGATCTCGGCGGCTGTGGAACTCTGCTTTGCAGAAGATGATCGGCTGCTTGCCGTTTATCTTCTGGGAAGCGCCGTCAGGGACGAACTCCGTCGGGAGAGTGATATCGACTTGGCTCTCATGCCAAAGCCCGGAACATCGATACCCGCCATTGAACGCTTTAACGTTGCAGGCTGTCTTTCTGCGCAGCTTGGCCGGCAGGTTGATCTCGGGGAACTTGGATCCCACAATCTTGTTTATGCACGGGAAGCCATCCTTACGGGGGAGAGGAGCTACCTTCGGGATGCTTTTGCCGCCGATCTGCGGGCCGCAACCCTTTTGGGAATGTACTTTCGTTTTAACGAGGAGCGGGAGGAGGTATTAGATGCCTATCGAGCCGGATGATGTTGTTTTGAACAAGGCGGCAATCATTGTATTGCGGTCCATGAATAGCAGGACCTGAGCCTGGAAGTATTGCACAACATTGCCGAAGAGGGGTGGTTGGATCTGGTTGCCTTTTGCAGGGAAATGGGAGTAGAGATCAGGATCTAAAGCGTTTCGCCTATAAAAAACGCATCATTTGATCATAATTTAAGCATAAAACGGAGAATTCGCATGAATAACATTGCAGTTATCGGTACCGGCTATGTAGGGCTGGTGACCGGAACCATCCTGTCCGATTTCGGACACAACATCATCTGCGTAGATAACGATGAAAAAAAGGTCTTGCGGCTGAAAAACGGTGAGGTTCCCATTTACGAGCCCGGCCTCGATCCCATTGTCGAACGCAACGCCTTTTACGGTAGGCTCTCCTTTACCACGGATACCGCCGAGGCGGTGAAAGCGTGCGATGTCATCTTCATTGCCGTGGGCACCCCCCCTGCAGAGGACGGCTCCGCCGACCTGAAGTATGTAGAACAGGTTGCCCGCCAGATTGCCCGAACCATGGACAGCTACAAGGTCATTGTGGACAAAAGCACCGTTCCCATCGGCACCGGCCAAAAGGTAAAGGGATGGATCGCCGAGGAACTTGCCGCCCGGGGTCTGGAGATTCCCTTCGACGTGGTCTCAAATCCCGAGTTCCTGCGGGAGGGAAGCGCGGTCCAGGACTTTACCCATCCCGACCGGGTGGTTATCGGCGCAGAGAGCGAGAAGGCCATGGAGATCATGAAGGAGGTCTACCGGGTCCTCTACCTCAACGAAACCCCCTTTGTGGAGACCAACATCGAGACCGCCGAGATGATCAAGTACGCCTCCAACGCCTTCCTGGCCATGAAGATCACCTACATCAACGAGGTGGCAAACCTCTGCGAAAAGGTGGGCGCCAACGTTCAGCACGTTGCCGCTGCCATGGGACGGGACGGCCGCATCAGCCCCAAATTCCTCCATGCAGGCCCGGGCTACGGCGGAAGCTGTTTTCCCAAGGACACCCTTGCCCTGGCCGAGATCGGCCGCGCCGCCGGAGCCCGTATCGAGCTGATCGAACAGACGGTAAAAAGCAACGAAAACCAGAAAAAGCTGATGGCCAAAAAGGTCGTCGATACCATGGGCGGCGTCGAAGGGAAAACCCTTGCCATCCTCGGCCTTGCCTTCAAACCCAACACCGACGACATGCGGGAAAGCCCCGCCATCACCATTCTCGAGGAACTCGCCGCCGCCGGTGCATCCTTTCGCGCCTACGACCCCGAAGCCATGGAAGAGGCCGCCTGGAGGCTCAAAGCCCTGGGCGACAAGCTTGCCTTCGTTTCCGATGAGTACGAAGCCCTTCAGGGTTCCGACGCCGTGGTGATCCTTACCGAATGGAACCAGTTCCGCAATCTCGATTTTCCCCGGGTCAAGGCTGCCCTCTCTTCGCCCCTCTTTTTCGACCTGCGCAACATCTACCCCCGGGGCCTGGTCGAAGCCGAAGGCTTTACCTACGTTGGGGTCGGGGTATAGGTTCCATAAATCTTTTGGCGGGGGAGGTCTCCCCCTCGCTGCAAAGCCGCTTTTTCCCCGGCGCTTGCTCCGGCTCGCTTCCGCTCCCCCCTCGGGGAAGCCGGGGTAAAAGATTGGCTTCTGAGTGCGAAAAGAGTATAATAAGAACATGGAAGATATCTATTCGATACATCTGAACATCTCACGGGTTGAGAACGGCGAATATCTTGCACAGTCTGAGGATATGCCCGGTCTTATTGCTCAGGGGAGAACGGTGGCAGAAACAGTTGAAATAGCCCAGGATGTTGCAAGAAAGCTTATCGATTCATATAGGGAGCATGGTGATCCTGTAGATATGTTCCTGAATGCATAGCGATGAAATATAGCATTGGTATACAAAAGGTAACGCTTTTCATTACTTTCTGTATACCAATGGGCAGGTTGCTAAAAGTATAAAGCGGTTTCGTGAGTGCTTTTCGCTTTTTCCGATAAAGAACATTATCTGTTTCCCGAGCTTAGGAGGGCTGCTTTAAAGGCCTTGCTCAGCAGGGCGGCAAAAAGTGGTGTGTTCGAGAGGGTATGCAGGGGAATCTATGTAAATCCCAGAGCCGCTTATCCTCGCGGATTAGTGCTGTATCATACTGCGCCAGAGCTTTGTGCGGGTAACTTCAACTACCTAAGCTTGGAAACGGTGCTTAGTGATGCCGGGGTTATTTCTTAAATACCGGTAAACTGGATTTAGCTTATGAGTAGTGGGCCATTGTCAGGCGGTACATGCAGCATATTTTTTAGGATAGAAAAAAAGTACCATACGTAGAAAGAATAATCTCTCATATCTCAGATGAAGGCAGATACGATGAATTATATGAAGCAATTAATAGGCCTTTTTTCCAAGCGGGAAAAAAAGCGGCTTATTTGGGTGTTTATTGGAGTGCTTGCTCTTGGTATTTTAGAGTTAGTGGGCGTTGGTTCCATCATGCCCTTTCTTACCGTAGCAAGTAATCCACAGATGGTCCAAACCAATCGTTATTTGAAATGGGCCTACGATGCCTTTGGGTTTTCCTCTACCGAGACATTTCTTTTTGTTCTGGGCATTGGTGCAGTACTTTTTATCCTTTTCAGCAATGCAATGAAGGCCCTCGTTACCTATGTGAATAACCGATTTACCACAATGCGTTTGCACTACCTTTCTCTGCGGCTGTTTCGCCGTTATATCTATCAGCCGTACACTTTTTTCCTGAACAGAAACAGCTCTGAGCTTATGAAAAATATCCTCGGTGAGGTTGCGACGTTGATTAATAAAGCGTTGATGCCTCTTTTGGAACTCATAACAGCGACGGTAGTTACCCTTTTGATTATTGCCATGCTGGTTGTCGTAAATCCTCTTCTTTCCCTTTTTGCTTTTCTTGTCGTTGGTTTTCTTTATGGGGCTATTTATCTTCTGGTAAAACGGTATCTCAATAATTTGGGAAAACGCCGGGTTGAGGCAAACAGACTTCGATATAAAAAGGTTGCAGAAGCCCTTCAGGGGATTAAAGATGTAAAAATTTTAGGACGGGAGGAGTATTTCCTCAAAGATTATATTCCTGCTTCTATCGAAAATGCCCAGGTACAGGTTGTAAGTGCTTTAATCGGGGCTATTCCCCGTTATGTACTGGAGGTGATTGCCTTCGGTGGAATTCTTCTTATTGTGCTGTATATGATGCGGACTATGGGTAATTTTCAGCGTGCAGTACCGGTAATCGGTCTTTATGCCTTTGCTCTTTATCGTATGATGCCTTCCCTCCAGAAGATTTTTTCCAATCTGGCAAAATTTCGAACGAATCTACCGGTGGTGGCACTTATTTCTGAAAATCTTGGTGATTGGGAGGCCGACGAAGCAAAAAGAAAGGCTCACAAAAAGAGAATTTTTGCCGACAGCCTTGTTTTTGCTAATGAACTGAAGTTGGATACCGTCCGTTTTTCCTATCCGGGCGGAGATCATCCGGTGATTTGTGACCAGAGTTTTGTAATAAGGAAGAATACAACGGTTGGTCTTGTGGGGCCTACGGGATGCGGTAAGACCACGACCGTGGATATTATCCTTGGCTTATTGCGGCCTCAGAAAGGAAAGCTTTTGGTGGATGGTGTGGAAATAGATGATGATAACGTAGGTTCATGGCAACATTTGATCGGTTATGTTCCCCAACACATCTTTCTTGCCGACGAGACCATTGCCAAAAATATTGCCTTTGGTATTCCCGAGGACCACATAGATATAGCTGCAGTGGAAAAAGCGGCCAGGATTGCCAATATTCACGACTTTATTTCTCAGGAGATGCCGGAAGGCTATCAGACAATTGTTGGCGAACGTGGCATACGTCTTTCTGGAGGCCAGCGGCAGCGAATTGGTATTGCCCGGGCACTGTATAGTGATCCTGATGTGTTGGTTATGGATGAGGCCACCAGTGCTCTGGATGGTCTTACAGAAGCGGCTATTATGGAAGCCATCAACGCTCTAGGCCATCAGAAAACGATAATTTTGATAGCTCACCGTTTGGCTACAGTGCGGGAGTGCGACGAGATTTTTGCCATGGATCATGGTGTAATAACGGACCGGGGCACCTATCGGGAATTATTTGAGCGTGATGAAAGGTTCAGGAAAATTGCGGAGTTGAGTTAGGCAGGAACATTTTTATGGCAATACCACAAAGACTGAAGGCGATAGTTGATAAAATAGTCTCTTACGGTAATGGGGTCTATAAAGTGCAACTGTCGCTCCAAAGGAACTTCCCTCGTTTTAAGCCGGGTCAATTCCTCCATTTGGCCATAGACTCTTTTGATCCTTCGACAGGATTCTGGCCGGAATCAAGAGTTTTTTCTATTGCAGGTTGTGATGTAGACAGACGTACAGTTTTTATTGTTTACAGCGTAAAAGGATCGTATACGAAGAGAATGGAGCGAGAACTTGAGGTAGGAAAAGATGTCTGGCTAAAGGGACCCTATGGGGAGTTTATTATTTCGCACTATCTGCGGGAAAACGATACTGCTGTTCTTATTGCAGGGGGTACCGGTATTTCTCCGTTTATTCCCTTTCTTACCGAGCAGAAAAGTCAATTTCGCGTGGAATTATTTTATGGAGTACGTTCTCCAGATGTGTTAATTTTCGACCAAGCGTTGTCCGAAGTTAGCACGAGAACAAAGGAAAGAATCCACCTTTTTCTTGAAGAATTGGATGAAAGTCGAAATGCTGATCTTGGCAAAAGATTTGAGATTCATCGAGGGCAGCTTTGTATTTCTGACATTTTAGAAATCACGGAACAGAAGGCCAATAGAGTTTTCTTTCTTTCCGGGCCTCCTTCTATGATCGATACGTTTAAAAAAGAGTTACAGAATCATGGTATTCTGGAAAACAATATTATTATTGATGAATGGGGTTGAAATTTGGCAAAAAGCGAAAGTGAATTAAGAAGCGAGATTAGCCGTCTCGTTAAAGAACTCTATACTGTAAGATTTCCTTCCGACTCTTTTGTTCCGGGAGCTACTGCTATTCGTTATGCAGGAAGGATTTTCGATGAAAAGGAAATGCAGGCCCTTGTCGACTCATCCCTTGACTTTTGGCTTACTGCCGGGAGGTATTCGGAGATTTTTGAATCTGAACTGGCTGATCGCTTTGGCCTGGAATATGCCTTTTTAGTAAATTCAGGTTCATCGGCCAATCTGATTGCGTTTTCGGCCCTAACTTCTCCCTTGTTACCCGAGGTCAAGCGTCTTCATTCCGGTGATGAGGTAATTTCTGTGGCGGCAGGTTTTCCTACTACGCTTAATCCTATTATTCAGCATGGTATGGTTCCTGTTTTTGTCGATGTGGAAGTCGGTACCTATAACATCAATCCAGAAAAGCTCAAGAAAGCGATTGGGCCAAAAACAAAGGCTATTTTTCTGGCGCATACGCTTGGCAATCCCTATAACCTTGATGTTGTCATGGAGCTTGTACGGAAATATGATCTTTGGCTTATAGAAGATTGTTGTGATGCTCTTGGCTCTACCTATAATGGTAAGATGGTCGGTACGTTTGGCCATATTGCAACCTGTTCGTTTTACCCCGCCCACCACATTACGATGGGTGAAGGAGGGGCTGTCTTAACCGATGATGATCTTCTTGCCCGGGCCATTCGCTCCATTAGAGACTGGGGTCGGGATTGCTACTGCGCCGGAGGTGAAAATAACACTTGTGGAAAACGTTTTTCAGGCCAGTATGGAACATTGCCAAAAGGATATGATCATAAATATGTGTATTCACATATTGGTTATAATTTAAAAGTTACCGATATGCAGGCAGCCATCGGTGTGGAGCAGCTGAAAAAACTTGATGATTTCATCAAAAGACGGAAAGAGAATTTTTCGTTATGGATGAAAGGGTTTCGGCAATGGGAGGATATCTTTGTTCTTCCTTATGCAATTGACGGAGCCGATCCTGCTTGGTTTGCTTTTCCTGTTACGGTGAAAGAAGGGGGTGGCTTTTCTCGTACCGAGCTTACTAATTTTTTGGCTCAGCACCGTATAGAAACACGGAATCTTTTTGGCGGAAATCTTTTACGGCAACCAGCTTATCTTAACATTCAAAAAAGGATGGCTGGTTCCTTAGAGGAAACCGACCGTATTATGAACAATACTTTTTTCCTTGGTACTTATCCCGGACTAACGGAAGAGAAAATTGCTTATAGTTTTAAGGTAATACAGAATTTTCTGGAGATAAAACGATGAAAGTAGTCCTGCTTGCAGGGGGACTCGGTACACGTCTCAGTGAAGAAACCGAGTTGAAACCCAAACCCATGGTTGAAATTGGTGGAAAGCCGATCCTCTGGCATATTATGAAAATTTATTCACATTATGGCTTCAATGAATTTATCATTTGCCTTGGTTACAAGGGCTACATCATAAAAGAATACTTCGCAAATTACTTTCTTCATATGGCAGATGTTACCTTTGACATGGAGAAGAACAGTATGGAGGTACACAATAAGCATGCGGAACCCTGGAAAGTAACCCTTATTGATACGGGGCTCAACACCATGACCGGTGGAAGAATTAAACGTATAGCTTCATATATTGGTGACAATACCTTTATGGTGACCTATGGTGATGGACTTTCAAATGTAAATATTACGGAGCTCGTTGCTTTTCACAAGCAACACGGAAAGACGGGGACGATGACTGTTGTCCAACCGTCAGGACGTTTCGGTGCTGTTGTGCTTGATAATGATGATACTGTCTTATCTTTTAGAGAAAAACCGAAAGGAGACGGTTCGTGGATCAATGGAGGTTTTTTTGTATTTGAGCCAGATGTTTTTGAGGTCATAGAAGGGGATGAGACCGTTTTCGAGCGGGAGCCACTTGAAACACTGGCGCGCAATCATTCTCTTCTAAGCTATAAGCATACAGGTTTTTGGAAGCCGATGGATACCCTGCGTGAGAAACGTGAGATGGAGGCATTGTGGGAAAGCAAAAAGGCTCCTTGGAAGGTTTGGAATGGTTGATCAAAACTTTTGGAAAGGCAAAAAGGTTTTTGTAACAGGCCATACAGGCTTTAAAGGAAGCTGGCTTACTCAATGGCTGCTTTTGCTGGGAGCTACCGTAAAAGGCTTCTCTCTTGAGCCTGAAACCAACCCTGCATTGTTCTCAATATTACAGCTTACAGAACATATGATGCATACGATTGGTGATATCCGAGATGGAGAGGCTCTTAAAAAGAGCCTTGTTTCGTTCCAGCCAGATATTGTTTTCCATCTTGCAGCACAGCCACTTGTTCGTCGCTCATATAAGGAACCGCACCTTACTTATGAGACCAACGTGATGGGAACACTTAATCTGTATGAAGCTGTTCGTAGTTGTGATACTGTTCGTTCTGTTGTGTCGATAACGACGGATAAATGTTATGAGAATAGAGAATGGGTTTGGGGATACCGTGAAAGTGATCCGATGGGAGGATATGATCCCTATAGCTCAAGCAAAGGATGCGTAGAGTTATTATCCTCTGCATATCGACATTCTTTTTTTAATGTTGCTGATTATGGAAAAACGCATCAAGTAGGTTTGGCTACCGCCCGCGCCGGAAATGTTATTGGTGGTGGAGACTGGGCGGAAGACCGACTGATTCCTGATTGCATCCGTTCGTTGTCGACCGGGAAGGATATTGTGATTCGTAATCCTCGGGCAACTCGCCCTTGGCAGCATGTTTTAGAGCCTTTAAGTGGATACCTACTGCTTGCTCAAAAGCTTTGGGATGAACCGCAGCAATATGATGGAGGATGGAATTTCGGACCTGGTAGTGCGGGGGCCCTTTCGGTTTCTGAAGTGGTATCTCTGGTTGTATCTTCCTGGGGAACCGGCGGTTGGAGGGTGGAAGGTGATGATGGACCGCATGAAGCAAAACTGCTAGGACTGGATATTAGTAAGGCAATGAGTATTCTTGGATGGAAACCTCATCTTTCTACATCTGAGGCCATTGAGCTTACTTGCCGTTGGTATAGATTATCTTTTGATGAGCCTGATTCTATTATTCCTTACACAAAAAACCAGATAACGGTTTTTCATGGAGAAGGGAAAAGCAACCATGAATAAAGATACGTTACTGGTTGTTGGTGCAAGCGGTTTCGTTGGAAAAAATATTATTGAACAGCTCTATGAGAAATACAGGATTATTGCTGTAGATAAAAAAGTTGATGATAGCTTTTTTAGATCTTTTTTAGATGTTGTCTCCATAGAGGCGGATATTACTAATTTGCAGGATATCGAAGATATAATCGATTTATATCCACCTAACTTTGTTGTTAATCTTGTATCAATAGTTTCAGCAGAACGTGACTTGTCCATGTTTTCTTCCTTAATAGAGACTAATTTGAAAGTTCTTATTAATTTGTTTGAAACCTTACAAAATAAAAGTTCTCTTAGACTATTCGTTCAATTTGGCTCTGCTGAGGAGTATGGAAGTCTCTGCCCTGTTCCTTTTAGAGAGTGTGATAGAGAATATCCTGATTCTCCTTATGCATTGATTAAACAAGCGACAACAAATACTACATTGATGCTTCATAGAAATTATGACTTTCCTTCAATGGTTATTCGTCCCGGTAATTTGTTTGGAAAATATCAAAGTAAAGATAAATTAATCCCGTATCTAATGGATAAACTTTATCATGGTGAAAATATAGAGATGACTCCTGGAAAGCAAGAGCGTGATTTCATCTATTGTTCTGATCTTGTAGTGTCGCTTGATGGTCTTTTGGGTAATTATAAACACGCCATTGGGAAAATTGTTAATATTGCGTCAGGAGTTGGTATTAGCCTACGTTCATTAGTTGAAAGTGCCAAATCCTTATTAGATAGTGATAGCAAGATCAAATTTGGTGCTCTTCCTTATCGTAAAAATGAAATGATGCATTTTCAATGTGATGTCGGTCTATTAAAGTCTCTAATTCCAAATTATAGAGTCACAGACTTCAAAATTGGGCTATATTCATATCTTGAGTTTTTAAAAAGGTCTATGGAGGACTAATATGAAATATTTAATAACTGGGGGCTGTGGGTTCCTTGGTTCTAATATTGGGGCAGAGATTCTCCAAAGAAATGATAGGTTAACTGTATTTGATAATCTTTATCGAATTGGAAGCATTCAAAATCTTGAGTGGTTACAGTCGCAAGGAAAAAGATTTGAGTTTGTCCACGGAGATATAAGAAACCGCAATGATGTTGATCGCATAATTAAAGAACAGAAGCCTGATATTATTTTTCATCTCGCGGGTCAAGTTGCTATGACAACTTCCATTGCTAATCCTAGAATGGATTTTGAAGTGAATGCTTTTGGAAGTTTCAATGTATTGGAAGCTGTCAGAAAATATTCTCCTGATACGGGAATTGTTTATTCATCGACAAACAAAGTATATGGTGATTTAGAACAGTATACATATCGTGAGGAAGCGACAAGGTTTGTTTGTAAAGATTATCCGGAAGGATTTGATGAGTCGGTACCACTTAATTTTCACTCTCCATATGGTACATCAAAAGGAAGTGCCGACCAGTATATGCTTGATTATGCTCGAATTTTTAATTTGAAAACAGCTGTGTTTAGGCATTCATCAATGTATGGAGGCCGACAATTTGCTACCTATGACCAGGGATGGGTTGGTTGGTTCATTCAAAAGGCTATCGAGACGAAAAAAGGGAAACTCAAAGAGCCGTTTACTATTTCAGGCAATGGCAAACAGGTTAGAGATATTCTACATGCAAAAGATATGGTTAGACTTTATCTTATGGCAGGAGATAGAATTGATCGGATACAAGGTGAAGCTTTTTGCATCGGTGGAGGGGTTGAAAATTCTCTTTCCCTTTTAGAATTATTTGCTTTTTTAGAGAATGAACTATCAATAAAGTTAAAATATAACATGCTTCCGGTAAGGGAAAGCGATCAAAAAGTATTTATTGCAGATATTACTAAGGCCAAAAGAATGTTGGATTGGACACCAACAATCCATAGTTCTATTGGCATTAAAAAAATGATTTCTTGGGTAAATACGTTTCTTGATTAAAAAGCGAGATGATTCAATTTTTGACTTCTTGGCTGACAGTGAATCGTAGCCATGGAAAAGATAACCTTTATTAGAACTAAAGGGAAAAAAGGTATAAAGCATGGACTTGTTACAAATTTTGATTCCTACCTATAACAGGATTGATTTTCTTGCAAAAAACATAAATCTTCTTGATACATACATTTGTGAGCTTGGCCTTTTAAATAAGGTTTCGATATTGATCAGCGATAATGCTTCACAAGATGGTACTATAGAAAAAGTGAAATCTCTTCAGTCCGAAAAGACCTCTTCAATATCTGTTTTGTCCAACAATGAGAATGTTGGTTTGGAAAAAAACGCTGTTAAAGTCTTGGAAAATGCTACCGCCGAATATGTTATGTATTTAGGAGATGATGACTTTATCTCAAAAGAGTATTTAGAAAATGTTGCAAAAATCATTGAAAAAAGGGATGTTAAATGTATTATCCCTTCTTATGTTAATATTGACATATATGGTAATCAAATAAACGGGGGAAGGGATAGAAATACGGAAAGTCAACTTATCGGAAAAGGGTATCTATCTGCTTCGAAGGCTTTTATTAAAGGACATCAACTTAGTGGAATTGTATTTTTGCGGGAGGGTACATTAAGCGCTTATTTAGAAGCTTCCTGCAGAAATATTTATCTTTTTATGTTCTTCGTTGGTTATAATATTATAAGAGGAGATGCTTTTCATCTTACAAGTTATCCGGTTCGGGTCTCACAGCCGGGCCAGGCCAAGAAAGATTGGAATTATGGTAAAGATGGCTTGTTTAATGAAAAATTTAAGAATTCGACAGCTTTGTTTAAAAAACATATATATTATAGGTTTATTGCAGAAAAGAGTCTAATCCGCCAGAATAACAGTAGGCGTATAAGAAAAACTTTCGAAGTTGATAACGTATAATATCTTGCGCAAATTCTAATTTTGATAAAAAGAAAGTCCTCAATCTGACGATTGATTAAGTACGACCAAAACCA
>NZ_KB899439.1 GCF_000378205.1 Sediminispirochaeta bajacaliforniensis DSM 16054
CCTTGGTCAACAGCTTTCGGTTATAATGGCCGGCTCGATACCCCTTCCGATCTGTGTTTCTCTCATGCTTCTGGGCATTGACCAATTGCTCGGCTTCAGCTTCCAGCATGGCATTCAATGTTTCCTCTACCGTTTCTCTAACAAAATTCCCTAAATGGTTTTTGACTTCTTCCTCATTTATCTCGATAATCTTACTGTTCATATAGTCCTCTTTCTGACCTGGTTTTGGTCGTACTTAATCAATCGTCAGATTGAGGACTTTCTTTTTATCAAAATTAGAATTTGCGCAAGATATTGTACGTCATCGGCGAAAGTAGTCCGGTTCATAAAGAACGGGCCAAGGGTTATGTAAATAGGGGCGCGTTCTTAATATATAATGAAAGATTCCGATACTCTCTAAAGTTATCAATTCATCGCCAGGCGCCACATACTTATGTAATTGTGTAACGGCATCATCTATAAGATGAGCGCGTGTTTTCGTGGTATAAACCCCTCTCAAAGAGGGATCTGTCATCCTTGTAGTAAGTAATCGACGGTTATGTGAGTCACGATAAATTCCACTGTATAAATCGGTCCCTCCAAGTGGTAAAACTATTGCTATGAGGATTACAGGAACAACGGCACATACCGATCTACCACGACCTTCGGTCCGAAAAAAAACACTGTCTGAAGTGAATAAAATTGCAAGCGCAACAGGAATGGATAAGGTAAAACCATAACTAGAAACCTTGAGGCCGGTGTCGGAACCTACCGAAAGAGCAAGAAGTAAACAGATAGAAACCATAGCCAAAAGTGTTCTTCCCGAACCAAAACGCTTCGGGAAAAATATTGGAATCCCACAAATAAGATAACACACCCCAGAAAGGCCCAAAAGGGCAGTCCGCAACGAAAGCCTGCTAGCAACGAAAAAGGAGGTAGTAATAATCAAAGCAAAGAAAAAATATTTTATTATCACATGCTTGCTATCATCAATAACAGCCAGCACAGCAGAAAAGAGTCCAGCAACAGAAATAATGCCGATACCAACTAATAATGCTTGCAGATTTTGACGTATAAACCTTGTAAACATTCGAAATGGACCATAGGAATCATGGACTGAAGACTTCAGAAAAAGAAGGAACAAAGAGTCGCGATATAATTCCAAATGCCCCATCAAACACATGATACCAACAATGGTAAACAGCATGACAAGAACACCAAGACAATAGCCTAAAAGAATCCGTAACCCTTTATGAGGATCAAGATCAAGGAAGAGAATTGCATAAGGAATGCACATAAGCATGCCAATGCCAAGTATTCCTGGTATACGTGCGAAGCCAGCAAGGAGTACAGCCATTCCACCAATTAAAGCCCATGCAAAGCCTCCGGATGTTATAGACTTTACAAGCGCTACACCGGAAATAATAAGAAAAAGCGCCGAGGTGTTATTATAATGGATAATAGTGATTTTTCCGGCAAACGCATAACAAAGACCGAGAAACAACCCGAGGTAAAGCATCTTCGGAGTCAAATAATCACGTAAAGTATAATAAACAATGGCGGCCGAAGCCCAAAAAAGAAGCACCGCTCCAAGCTTCATTCCGTAAAAACCAAGGCCCGAAAATACCTTCATACAAAGCCCACCGAGAATATTTGTCAACCAGAGATGAAACCAGTATGAAACAGAATCTGGTGCAGAAAAAATGTTTCGATAGTTAGCAAGCAGCCAACCGGTATCGGTGACATCAAAGCCCTGAAGAATAATAAGTAACGGAAAGAGAATTAATGGTATTATAAGAAAATGAGAAAGTGATTTCGATAGGCGACGCATGTTATTACGCCTTTCGCCGAGAAGAGACGAAAACAAAAAATTTCTGCAGAAAAAAGGAAAACAAAACCGAAATCGACAAGGCTATGAATTGGCCAAAATATTCTGACAGACCAAAGCCTTCGATACACCACCGCAGTAAAAGCCAGTTAACACCAAGGACAACAATGTAGCTTCCGACCATTCTTCCAAACATAGCTGCCGAGGTTTTTTCCTTATGCGCGAAGGTAAAGTGCTTATTCATAAAGAAACTAAATGTCACCCCAAAACAGTATTCGAGCACGAGGGCAAGACTATAATGCAGGCCCAAAGAAACAAACGCCGAATAAATCCCGTAGGTAACCAGCGTATTTACTACGCCGATTATGTTGAAGCTGAGTATTTGTCTGATAAGTGCTTTGTTTTTACTACCCATTGAGGAGTCCCATTTGTATCAAGATAGTGTTTCCCGATGTATTCACCTGCAATTCCTAAGGAGAGCATTTGCAGCGTAGCATTAAATAAGACAATAACGACCGTCGACGCCCATCCCTGCGATATTTCCGGATGAAGAATTTTGTCGACAATAAAGTATATTCCAAGCCCCAGGGAAAATAATCCGGTAAAAAAACCGAGGAACGTCACAAGGCGAAGCGGTTTTATGGAAAAATTAATAAACATGCTGAGCCATAAATTAATCAATTTTCCCAAGGTATAATTTGATTTCCCCTCCTTCCGGGGAAGATGCTCCACATATACATCGGAAATATTGTTTGTCACACGCAAAAGCAAACCGTCAATGTATGGAAACGGACCAGTATATTTTATGATCTCATTGACAACATCACGGGTAATCAATTTAAAGCTACATAGATAGAGGTTTTTTGGTTTACCGATCAGCCAGGTTGCCATTCTATCGTTGAATCTACTGCCCCAATTCCGAAACCAGTTGTGCTTTTTCTTTCGGTATTTTGCATAGACAACATCAAAACCTTTTTCCGCTTCCTTAACCAGTTTTATTATTTCCGAAGGCGGATTCTGAAAATCATCGTCGACGATAATCGCATAGTCACCGGTCATGTGATTAAGAGCACACATGACGGCATTATGCTCACTATAATTTCTTCTTAAGCAGATATAGGAGACATCATCGTTCTCTTCTGCAATCTGTGTGCAAACCCGATCACTGTCGTCCTGACTTCCGTCGTTAACAAGTACAAATTCCAGCTCATATCCGTAGTCCCTAAGCTGCCGCCTTGTTTCAGCAACAAGGTCGCCTATTGTTTTTGAACCGTTATAAACCGGTATGCAAATTGAAAGCCGCATACTGTATTCCGTCCCGTCTCCTAAAATGAATTCAATGCTTCGATGACCCGGCAGACATCATCTTCGGTATGGCAAAAAGAAATTGGAAGACTTAAGGTTGTCTTATGAATTTCCTCTGAAATCGGACAATCAAAATGATCGAGTATCCCCTTCATTGCCTCCTGACGATGCGGGGAAACCGGATAGTGAACGTCCGTTTTTACGCCTTTTGTCAGAAGATATTCCTGCAGTTTCTCTCGCTCCGGATGACGTATATTATAGATATGATAGACATCAAAAAAATCATCCTGGACTACGGGTTTTATGAATGCATTGGAAAGTCCTTCATGGTACAAAGCCGCCAGCTTACGCTTATGCTGTGTAATTACATCAAGGCTCTTCAATTTGATTCGTAAAAAGCCTGCCTGGATTTCATCCAATCTCGAATTAAATCCGACCACTTCGTTGTAATACTTCTTTTGGAAACCATAATTGCGAAGTACTCGAATCTTTTGGGCCAATACGGGGTCATTGGTGGCAACGGCCCCTGCATCGCCCAGAGCGCCAAGGTTTTTCGTGGGATAAAAACTAAAAGCCCCGAAGTCGCCGAATGTACCGGTGGTCTTTCCTTTATAGGCAGCGCCGTGAGACTGCGCCGCATCCTCTACAAGACGAAGATCATGTCTACGACAGATATCAAGAATCGGATCCATCTCGCAGGATTTTCCGTAAAGATGTACAACTACTATTGCCCTTGTCTTGGAAGTTATCTTCTCTTCGATCTTTTTGGGGTCGATATTATAGGTAGCAATATCAGGTTCGACAAGAACGGGAATAAGGTCGGATTGTACGATCGCCAAGATTGTCGCAATATAGGTATTCGAGGGAACAACAACCTCACTTCCCTTCGGAAGATCAAGAGCCCTGAGGGAAAGAATGAGCGCATCCAAACCGGAAGCTACACCGACACAGTACTTTGCTCCGATATATCGGGCAAACTCTTCTTCGAATTCGGCGACATTCTTTCCTAAAATAAACCATCCGGACTTCAGTGTTGCCTCGAAAGATGTTTTATACTCCTCGATAAACGGAGCATTGGCAGCGCCAAGATCTTCATATGGAATCATGTATTTCTACCGTCCTCAAGCCACCATTCGTTTTTTCTTGCCCATTCAATGGTACGACGGATTCCTTCCCGTACCTGGATTGTTGCTTTCCAATGAAGGACTTCATCGGCTTTCGAGACCTTCGGCACGCGGCGGGGAATATCCTCATATACCTTACCATACTCTTTCTGAGTATCGAATATACGATAGGACGTTCCATTGTTCGTCTCTTGAATAACCGTCTCGATTACTTCCTTCATTGTCGTCTCCACCGAATTCCCAAGGTTGAAGGCCTCGCCTACTGCCTTAGGATTCTTTGCAGCGGCAATAATCCCCTGAACAATGTCACTAATATAGGTAAAACAACGGGTCATTTTTCCGTCATCATACAAAAGCGGTTCCTCACCACGCAGGGCTTTGTATACACTTTGGGAAACAACGAAGAAAGGATTCTGCCGAGGTCCATATGCATTGAAAAAACGCACAATGGTAAACGGTAAACCGCTTGCCCTGTGAATTCCATACAGCATGTGCTCGCAAACAGCCTTTGCCGAACTATAACTCCATCGATCTATCGATGTCGGACCAAGAACCCTGTCACCGGCCTCATCCCAAGGAATAGCCGGATTTTTTCCATAGATTTCACTGGTACTGGTAAAAAGGACCTTTGTATTGTATTCCCGGGCAATTTCCAGCAGATGCCGGGTTCCTATAACGCTTATATCAATCAATGTCAAAGGATCGGCTATATAATTTTTGATACCAACCACAGATGCCAGGTGGTACATAACCTCAGCATCAGGAATCCAGAAAGCACGGAGAGCCGCAGGATCCCGAATATCTCCAACCGTATAATGGAGATGAGGATGATCTTTGGCATCCATCAAGTTTGGAGCCTTATCCAAAGGCACGATATCAAATACATACACTTCATGATCAGGCAACAATGCATCAATTAAATGGCTGCCGATGAAACCGGAGCCCCCGGTAACCATTACTTTAGGTAGATTCATCTTCCGACTCCTTTATAATGTAACCCGACCGACTCCATTTCACGGATTTTTTCTTTTGAGAAAAACATTCTTCCATCGAATATAAGAGCCCCCGGGTTGGCAAGTTCCACTATTTGTTTTATCGGGATATCATGAAACTGTTTATGTCCGGCCAGGAAGGCAACACAATCAGCATCCCTTATCGTATCTTCTACATCCTTAGAGACAGGCAGTTCGGTAACCAACTGGATATCATGTTCCTCCACCCAGGGATCACAAATTTGCAACACATATCCCTCGGCTTGGAGCGCCTCAATGACCGGTTTTGTCGGAGTAAAGCGGCAATCTCCGGTATTATTTTTAAAAGCTATCCCCATGACAGCGACCTTCGTTTTCGCTGTAGGTTTCCCACGTCCCTGTAAAAAGCTCTTTATCAATTCCACCGAATAGGTCGGCATGCTGTCATTTACGTTCCGGGAAGCAGGAGGAATCAACAATTCCAATCCAAGATTTTTACCCAATCGGTGGACAAACCAGGGATCTTTGGTGAGGCAGTATCCCCCCACGCCCACCGAGGGAATCAGAATATTCACGTTGCCCGTTCCCTTTGGCAGGCTGTTTGCAGCACGAATGACATCAAGCACATCGATATTCAGTCTATCGGCAACCTTTGCCAACTCACCGGCCAAGGCAATATTGAGGTCGATCCATAAATTATCGGCGAGCTTTACCATCTCGGCTGCTCTGGCATTTCCGACTTCTATAACCTCGACCCCCAAAGCCTCACGCCAGAAGGCGGCAGCACGTTTCGTGGCCGATTCGGTCACTCCTCCGACAACAACAGGAATCGCAGTGAACTCCCCAATAGCTTTCCCTTCGGCAAGCCGTTCGGGACAAAAAGCAAGTTCCACTTTTTTGTCTGCAAGTACCTGGCCCACAACGCCTTCGGTAGTATTCGGAGGAACAGTGCTTTTCAACATTACCAGCGCACCATGACAAACATAGGGTGCAATCATTTCGGCAGCGGCACGAATCTGAGAAAGATCGGGATCATGATCTCCGGACAGGGGAGTTCCTACCGTTATGACAATGGTCTTACAATCGGCAACCACCGACGGATCCTTACCAACGAATAATCTGCCAGCCTCACGACCCTTCTTTACCAATTCTTCAAGTCCGGGTTCGGCGAAAGGACTGCGTCCCTGCGCAATAGCATCGACAATACGCTGATTGGGCTCGACGCCCATAACCGTATAGCCACGATCGGCAAGGACGGAGCCGATAACCGACCCGATATATCCGAATCCGACTACCGCAATTTTTCTATTTTCCATTGAAACAACCTCATACAAATAATTCTTTTGCTTTATCTCACCGCTTGAAGAAACTGTTCGTAATCATTGATATATTCTCCCGCATCGTAATAGATATCACTGAGAGCAAGAAGCAGGCAATCTTCGGAAAAATGATGCAGGACCTTCCAGGTTCTTGGCTCACAATAAAGCCCTTTCGCCGGTGAGTCCAGAAGAAAACTCTCGTATTCATCGCCATTGTCTACATCTATAACACAACTACCCCGAAGCACAATATAGACATTACGAGAACGCATATTGGCGTGATTTCCCCGGGAAAGATCAGAAGTCATGCCATACATATAATAGATTCGAGCAATGGAGAAAGGAATCTCTCGAGCCTCCTCCAGAGCGATAAGCATTCCCCTGGAGTCTCCTCGTTCGGTAAAACAAAGCATTCTTGCCTTCTCCATTTACAGAAGCTCCTTTGAAATTTTCAGTAAATAATCTCCATAGCTTGAAGAGGAAAGCTCTTGTGCCCGGGCCAACAATCCCTCTTTATCGATGAACCCCTTTCGATAGGCAATCTCTTCCAAACAAGCGATCTTCAAGCCCTGGCGTTTTTCTATGGTCCGAACAAAAGAGGATGCATCTAAAATCGAATCATGGGTACCGGTATCAAGCCAGGCAAAACCTCTACCAAACAATTCCACCGCCAATTCTCCATGTGAGAGGTAGTACCTATTCACATCGGTAATTTCCAACTCTCCCCGGGGAGAAGGTGTGATCGATTTAGCGATATCAACTACCTTGTTATCGTAAAAATAGAGACCGGTCACAGCATAATTTGATTTCGGCTTCTCGGGTTTTTCCTCGATGCTCAGCGCCTTAAAGTCGGCATCAAATTCAACAACACCAAAGGCCGTGGGGTCGTCAACGTAATAAGCAAATACGGTGGCACCACTTGAGCGGGCAACCGCTTCATCCAAAACATCGGAAAATCCCTGACCATAAAATATATTGTCTCCCAAAACAAGAGCAACCCTATCATTTCCGATGAAATTTTCACCAACAATAAAGGCCTCGGCAATCCCGTTTGGTTTATCCTGGACCAAGTAATTGAGGGAGATCCCCAATTGCTCTCCATTGCCAAGCACATCGAAAAACCGGTCAATGTCTTTGGCCGTGGATATAATCAGAATATCCCTGATACCAGCCAGCATGAGAACCGATAGGGGATAATAAATAAGCGGCTTATCGTACACCGGCAGCAGCTGTTTGGTAATTGCCTTCGTTACAGGGAAAAGTCGCGATCCGGTACCACCGGCAAGTATGATTCCTTTCATAGATATCCTTTTGTGTATGCCAGATTGTTATATTGGATTTTACAGCTTTGTTCAACACGCTGAGGTAGCATCATCATGAAGATGGTTCCAAGATCATGAAGGTTTCATTTTCCCAGACCGGCACATAGCCATGGGTGTCCAGGAACTCATAAAAGACGTTACGATCGGCCACGGCCATTTTACTGCCCCGTAGAGATCCTTCCTGCGGCCAGCCGTCGGAGGAGGTCTCCTGTTTTGCGATAACGACAATTGGAGGTTTTCCGTACACTGAAAGACCAGCTGCCAATTCTCTCTTAAAATCCTCTGGAGTGAACTGGATAGGCCAAGCATTGCCGGCAAAAGGAATCGTTCCCGACAAATAATGCAACATGCAAACGCTCTCGAAACTCAACAGGGGATCTCCCGGTTTGACATAGCCCTGCAGGGCATCGAGGACCTCGCCAACAACGTTGGCCCGTTGGGGTGTTGTACGAACGCCCCGCAAGAGCGGATGATCAACCGAGGCCGTCATTGCCGAGCGCTTATCGTTATCCCGGTATGTTTGCATCCACAGCTCACGCGTACCGACCAAAAGGCACATGGCCATTAGCAGTAGTCCTATTCCGTAGCGTGTTTTCGCAGACAGCCGAAAATGGTAGGTAACAGTTTCTGATGAACGTTCAACCGAGAATTCGCGTCTCCGCTCTTTGTATGTGGTCCAGAATCGGAGCATTAATGGTAATACCAACACAAGGCCGTATTCCGAAACGGAAATCCCCGTATCGGAACCTGTCGAAAGAAGCAGAAGCGAAAGAAGGAGCATAAAAGCCAGCTGTTTGGAACTTCCGTCACGATCAGCCGGAGAGCCAAACAGAACGGCAATGCAAGTCAGGTATGCCGCTCCTACCATGATGTAACGAAGATTGTTCAATGCTCCTATAATATATAAAAGAAAAAAACCACCAGCCAAAACGATAATTCCACCATATCGGCAGAAGCGTTGTAAGTTGATTTTTTCAGCTATTCGAGAAATGGCGAAAAAGAGTCCTAAGAGAAGGAACCCCCAACCCAAAGCCGATAGATTCTGCGTGGTAAAACGCCGTTCAAAACCGACGGCACCATAGTTTGTTAGGTCATTATTACCAAATGAAACCAGCTCCTTCACCGATTCCAGATATTGGGGCAGCTGCCCCAATAGTGCCATGACGGTAAAAATAACAAGCACACTCAGAAGGATTCCCAAAACAAAGGCCAGGCAGAAGCCAATCGTATGCTTCCGGAAGCCACTCCTTTTTATCCAGGCATCAAAGAAGATAACCAAAGCAACCGCAAAGAAGAGCACATTTGGAATGCGTACGAATACGTTTGCACCGGCAAAAAAACCTGCAACAAGGACAGAAAGGAAAGATTTCCGTTCAATTCCCCGCAAGAGAAAGAGAAGGGTGAGCGAAAGCAATAAAACCGTCAAACTGTTATAGTGAATAATCGTTATCCTATTCGCAAAATTACCGACAAGACCGATGGCAAGGGATAAGAGCAGGAGATTCCGGCCAACCTTTCCAGCATAAAGACGATAGACGACAAAGGCAGTAAGCCAATACACAACAACAGCCCCTAAGCGCATACCGATTAATCCGTATCGCCCGAAACCAATATTCCAAAGTGCACCGGTGCAATAGGTAAGCCAAAGATGGAACCAATAACGGGCTCCCTCTGGATGCTCGAAAAAAAGGCTATAGTTCGTGAGCAGCCAACCGGTATCGGTAAAATCAAGGCCCTGGAACATTAAAGCCAAAGGAACTGTGATAACGGCAGCGAGAGCCAAAAGCCCCCCCGCATTCTGCAAGCGGTTCAGTGACATATTGTTCCGCCTTTTACAAACAGCATCATATGCCCAACAAGAAAAAATACCAGAACATAGCCATACACGCTTTTAAACCACTGTTCACTCAAAATACAGGAAACATGCCTGGATAACTCCCCATCGTATGTATCAGAGGTAAAACGCATGGGCGCTTTCTTTTCTAGAATAGAAATCATCGATGGGAAAAAAAGCATCAGTCCCGGTAAGGCATATTTACTATCACGAGTCGACCATATGGAAAGCACAAGCAGGAAAAAAACACCGAGTACGGCGAGGAGCCTACGGTACTCCGGATGGTGACGCGTTTCCGCTATCAAGGTAAAACAGAACAGAACCAAAGCAAAGCCCAGCAACGTGTCTGCATAGATAATATGAAACTCATTCATAGCCAAGCCTAGGGCAGCCAACAAACAAATAAAAAGAGGTATACAAACACGGCGGGGTAGCCGATCGGCAAGGAAGCCGATACCGGTTATCCCTAAACAGAAAGCAAGCCCCATATAAAGGGAACGTCCCCAATCCACTATGAAACGTTTTCGTGTCATATACCATCCAAAAACCGCTTTTTTATCCCCTAACTCACCATACCAGTTTGTCAGACCGGAAAGAAAATCAGGCAAACGTTCTAAAAGTGCCAAGGTCCCGACGGCTGCCGCAAAAAAAACAAACAGCCCCAAAAGCATTATGAGGCTTTGAAGCAATCGTCGCCCCAAAGGCTTGGAGCGAAAGAAAAAAGGCGGAATGCAGAGAGCAAGTACGAAAGCAAAATTTACGATTTTTATTCCTGTAGCCATCCCGATGATCATTCCCGACAGAAATAAATAGGACATATTACGTTCTGTATTCGATGAACGAAGCAACAGATAGAGCAGAATCGAGGCTGTTACCATCGTAAGCATATCCGGAACCGAGATAAAGCAACCGGTTCCCAAAAAGAAGACGCCGCCCACCCATATCCCAATGATAATAGTCTCAGGAGAAGCAATATCTCTGTTTACAAAGAAAGAAACGAGGACGATACAGAGATACCCTACCAAGGTCGCGGATAGGAAAAAGAAATTGTATGCAGTCGGCGGAAGCGTTTCTATTCCATTGCCCATCATCCAAAGGAAAGGAAAAACCGGATCATAATCTGGATAGGTCAGAGATTCCCCTTTCGCCATCCAATATAAAAACATGGCAAAAGGGAGAAGAACTAAAGACCAATATGCAAAACGACGGAATGTTATTATGGGTTTCACGCCATAATCCTCTCAAGAAAATTTTGCACCCGATGATCGACAAGTCGAAATTGGCTTTGGTATGCTTCGTATGCATTTGATCTAAGGCGCTCAAGTTCCAAAGTAGTATCCATTACTGTATTACAACGCTCCAGTAAATTTTTTCCGTCCCAATCGACGGACACATAGGTTTCATCGGGAAGATACACATCCGGCCAGGTTTCTATGTGCGACATATCCGGTTTGATCAATACGGATTGGTTCAGTATGGCTTCAAAATCGCGGAAACAAATTTCTCCCCAGCCAAAGGGGCTCAACACCGCCCGGACCTGGCGCATTTCCTGATTAAACTGCCGTAAGGAAACCCGACCGGTAAGAAATAACGAATTCGATTCTGCCTGTTTGAGAAAAATCTCACGATGGAAAGCAACGGTGCGGCGGTCGAAGTTCGTACCGAAACGGGCACTTATCCTGGGAATTCTTTTCACACTTCCCCGATACCGTTCAGGGCTGGAATAAAGAAAACGCATGGCTTTCATGCCCCAAAGGGGTTCCAGGCGCCGCGCCAGGCCGTTTCTGATCTTTGATTTTGGATAACAGCCGATACCAAGATTCCAGGCCAAGTGCAGCTTTCGAAGCTCTTCAGGCAAAAGAGCAGGGCGAATTTCTTCGTTATCATCTACAAGACCGCAGGTACGGTGGTAATAATCGGTGAAAGCCCGTTTCCCGTAAGAGGGACGAGTATAAACATCTCGATCACGCTGTAGCTGTTTTTTGTAATAGATATCAACATAAGGAAACACTGCAGTATTCAGCTCGTCGGCACTGGCGGTATCGTCAAAATAGACAACCGTACGAAACCGATCCCGAAAGTGTTTGAGCAGCAGCACATCCTGTGCAATTTCCCTGCGCTTATAAAAACGCACAAGCAAGAGAACAGGTTCCCGGGCCCTGTTCAATACATAATCAAGGTCATCGGTGAAGTAAAAGTGCTTTCTAAATTTAGAAACCTTCAGGATGGGGTAGAGGGTATGGAAAAGGGTGATATCGTCAGCAAGATAGAAACAACAGATTTCAGGCTTCATGAACAAAAACCCTTTCAAACCAGATAGTATCCACTTTATCAGGACTGTATTTTGCTGCGATCTCACGCGCTTCTTGCCCCATGGTCGTAAGCTCCGTTGGATTGGAAAGCAATCTGATCATAGCATCCGCCAGGGCCTCGACTTTTCCGTGAGGAACAAGAAGACCTGTCTTTCCCGATTCAACAACATCCCGGACACCAGGTACATCAAAACCGACACACGAAACTCCAGAAGACAGAGCTTCCACGATTCCCATAGGAAAGCCCTCAAACCGCGAAGAAACTGCATACAGATCGGCGACGGCAAGTACCCCGGCGGGGTTATCGGTTATTCCCGGAAGCAAGATTTTTCCAGTCAGGTTAGCGGGAATAGCCGTTTCAAGCTTTTTCCGTTCCGGTCCATCCCCGAAAATGACAAGTCTTGTCTCTGGAATCTTTCGGTAACACAGAACAAAAGCCTTGATTAAGGCCAAAAACCCCTTGATGGGAACAAGCCGTCCCAAAGACACAATTATTTTGACAGGAATATTTTCCGACGGAAATAAATCAGCAGAAGAAATTTTATGTATTGCCGAAGCATCGGGAAAGCTCACCGGATTAGGAAGGACAACCACTTTCTTTGCATCGATGTCAGGGTATCGTTGCATAAAAGAGCTTCGAATACTATCGGTAAGCACTCCAATCTTAAAAGCCCGACCGTATAAATGTTTTCGCAGGAATTCCTGCCGCCAATCAATATCCGCACGATCTAAGATACTATGTTCACAAACAACCAACGGTTCCTTTGGCTTGGCAAGCAGGCAGAAAATATTGGTTTTGATGACGAAACTAACAACAAAATCAGGCTTCAGTCGATCTGCAGTTTTCCTAATACCGCGTATAATAGCCCAATGGGCCCAGGGCCAATACCAATACTTTCTTTCAATGTCGAGGGAAACACGATTGACTTCGGGCGCCAGAACGTAAAAATCATGCTGGGGACTACGTAATGTAAGGACAGAAATTTCGTGCCTCTTCGACCAGCTGTTCGCCAAACTGCTGAGCACGCGTTCCGCACCTCCCGGTCCCAGGGAAGAGACGATAAAGAGGATTCTCATTCAATCCTTTCCTCGCAGACGTCTGGACAAAAGATAGAGACTACCCTTTAGTGTCAGCGGCTTACGACAATTGTATTCAGTCACGGCCCGACCACCGAAATCTTCCTTGAAACGATTGATTGCCAATTTGGCCTGATCCTCACTGCCGGTATACCAGCCCCCAAGATCGTATGTGGTGAACCCTTTCGTTTTGAACCAGAGCATATCATCCCAGTGGAGGAACCGGTTAGCTCTTCCTACTAGATTGCGAAAGGATGAATCATTACTGTTTCGAAATAGTGATGAGGAGTGTAGCAACCGAGCGCGACCAGAGGAAGCAATATATGAATGCCAAACGATTGTCTCATCCTGTTCCGAGAATCGTGCCTCGCGAAGTACAAGCTCCCCGGCCTCAAGACAAGCCTTCAAATATGTAAAAGACACCGGAGACATTCCCTTTGACCGAGCAAACTCGGCATAAAACTCAGCAAACCGCAGCAAAGCATCATCGTCTCGCTCATAAGAATAGACCTCGATCCCATCCCGGTCCCGGGCCCGCCTAATCTTTGACGCAGTGCCCTTGCTAATATCGGAAAAAAGCTCATCTTCGGTACGAGTCAGATCAAAGAGAAGCGTTGAAAACTGATGGCACCGGGCATGCTCAGGAGGACTTTCTACTTGTCGTAAGTCAAGGATGTCAAAACCCTTCACAGAAGAAGTAGGTGGTTGAAACCACATTTCAGCAACAGAAACATATTTACCTTGCAACGTAATCATAGAGACTCCTTAGCGGATAGAGAAGAAAAATAGTGATTACGATACCCGGATAAGGTCATTCCCTGAGTTACATCCTTCAGTTGCGAAAAGAGCGTTTCAAGATGAAGATAGAGCCTTTCCACGCTTTCATGATCGGAAAAGTAGGGACTGCCCCCGGGCATCAATTCGGAAGAGTGAATCATAAACTCCAGATAATCGGCGCCGGATGCAATGTGGCAACGCACAAGCTTAAGCATATCCTCGAGGTTTTCTCCGTTGGGACGGAGCCATAGCGGCCGTAAAAGCCTTCGGGAAAGCTTACCAGGAAGCAAGGGAGTAAACATCTTGAAAGCCCTACGCCTAATTCCAATGGTAACCGGCAACTCCAACAAACCAGAAGAGCCTGAACGTCGAAAATCGGAAAGCGATGGTTCATAGGCGCTTTCGGGAAAACGTTCATAGCCTCGCGGAGAAAGAGGAGAAGCCGGAGAGGATGGTTTTAATGCCACTCCAGGTGTAACGGAACAATCCACAGAATATCCGGCATTCACAAGCATACGCAGATAGCGCTCGTCCATAGCCCAACGGCCAGCCCGATGCGCTACAACACCAGAACCCAATTGACTTCGTAATGTATGCGTCACCCTATCAATTTTTTCTTCCATTACCTCATCGGGATATTCGATAAGATAGGGCTGAGGGCGACGTACCTCACTATCTAAAGGATGAGCCGGAGGTGTCGACCAAGCATGGAGATGCATCCCAATTTCACAGGTACCGCGTTTTAAGGTTTCCTCTGCAAAATGCAGAAAATCAGGACTCCGCCCCATATCATAATCGGTTAAATAGGTCGGCAGAAATCCATATTTTTCACATAGATTTTGAAATCTGGGTAAATACCGGCCATTTTCCATCGACACGGGGCCGGCTGTAGAGGTCCAAAGATTATCTCCCTCCGTATCAATGGTAATAAGAAAAGCAGGTTTCATACTTTTTTGCTCCTATTATGATTCCCTTTAAGAAATCGTACAAAACGAAAAAACGATCGGACAAGAGGACCTGGAATCAGGGCAACGATAAGCATACGAATCCAGTAAGACGGTTGGACCGAAAAATAAAGCATTCGTACATCCGCCGGACAAAGCGCCCCCTTGCGCAACCTATGCTTTAAAGCACTTTTCCGTTCGGCATTCGCAAGTCTTCGCATTTCAGCGACAAAGGCAGGCCCAAATCTGAGCAGCAACATCTTATCTTGTATCAATGTCTCGATGGTCTGATCCATGCAATTACGGACAGGAGGGGGTGTCGTATGGGTAACCATATTAACCGAATCACGATAATAGACAGCCCCTAAAAAAGGAGACCAGGCAAAATCGGTACACGATAGCAGGCGTAGCCATGTATCACGATCACCGCCACGCACACACCGGTCTTCGGGGAAGCCTCCGATATCCAGCAAAAGTTCCTTCTTAACTGCCACAGCAGAAGTATGAATTGGATTGCAATCTTGGCTTCCGTAATGAGCATATGCCAAAAGATTGATACATTCAGGTTCTCTTTTACCTGTTTTCTGATAAAAGGGATCAAAGGAGAGCTTCCCAGAGACTGAGACTTCACGTTGTGCAGTGCCTATGAAAGCAGAATCAGGGAAAAGAGCCATAAGACGCCGATATTCATCCAGAAGCCCTTCGGCCCATTGGTCATCGGCATCAAGGAAGGCAATCCACTCGCCTGCGGCCTCTCGAATTCCCAGATTTCTAGCTGCATATCCCCCGGGCCCCGGTTCCGTTCGTTTACATAAACGGCATGCAGGCCTACCGGTAATAAGGCCCTCCGCTATTTCCCTTCCACCGTCAGAGGAGGCGTCATCGACAATAATGAGTTCGTAATCCGATCCCTTTTGAGCGAAGACAGACTGGATTGCCCGCTTGATATGAGGTGCTTTATTGTGAAGGGGAATTACTACGGAAAAGAAAGAACTACTTTTCATAAATTTCAATCGTCGGTCCGACACAATACATTGTCCGTTCCAATATCATTTTAATAAAAGAATTAATATAAAACGGAATTCTTAATTCGGCAATACGTCCTTTATATAAGCTTGATAGAGGAATGCGAGGCTCTATCTTCTTTATACACCTAAGATTAGAGCGAATTTTATCATAGGAAGCTATTTCCTTGTGGTATAGCTTTTTATTATTGTAAAAGCGTTGATACACACCTGATGAAATCATCAAGTACTGGTATTGAGGAGTAGAATAAAAACGATCATAATCAACCAAAAGGGGTAGGGGGCTATCAGGCCGAAATGGTGTATATCCACTATACATTGAGTTATTTTCAGTTATACCATGTTCCTTGCAATAGGTTAAAGCCAACATATTAGTATGCGGAGCTCGCAACTTTGCATCACTATACAAACTTTGAGAAATAAAAGCAGCCAAAAGTAAACTTGTGAGGAAGATTGCAACGTATTTCAGATATTTATTGATATGTTTGAAATATTCATATACATATGCAATTCCCAAGGAGGAAATGAGTAGAGGAGTCGTGTACATGGGGACAGCCCATCGTTCCCAATGTAGAATAACAACACTTAATAACAGGCAGTAAAGAGCCCCATAAAACATAAAAACGAATTTTGCATTTCGATTTTTTATAATAAAAAATAATCCAGCAAACAAAAATACCAAACAAAAAAAACCAGCAAACTGTTGATACATACTTACATAATATTTAATATTTCCAAACCAGCCTAAAATAGGCATCCCCATATGGGCCCCGGACTCACTAACAAGAGCTTTAAACGTTCTTCGAAAATTCAAGAAAATACTAGGAGAAATTATATACATAAAAAAAAGAAATAATAAAAAAGATTGAATCCATTTAATAAATAATCTTTGCAGTATTTTTTTCATTCCGGTATGATTATTACGATTCTTGAATTCTACAATTGTGATACACAAAACGGGGAAAACAAAAGAAATCAAACCAGGATACTTTTCTAAAGTATTAAGTGCCGAAAGCAAGATCACAAAATAAGGCAAACGCTGGTCGTTTCGTTTAATATATCTAATGGAAAATAAAATTAGCAAAAGAGTAAAAAATAAATTAACTATTTCCGGTGTGATGTAATGCGAGTGTTCAACAAATGGAGGAAAAAAAGCAAAGCAAAGAGCTGCTGGTATACTAAAATCAGGAAGAAACTCTCTACCGATAAAATATGCGACCACAACGCAGAAAGTACCGATAATGGCAGAAATTGTACGCCCTATTATAATAAACAGACTCAGATGAGTTTGAAAGACTATATGTGCCCGGCTTTTATAAAAAATCAACGAAACAATATTATCTACAAAAAAATTAAAAAATATCGAAATATGGTTAGGTCTTCTATATTCATCAGGAATCAGCGTGGCATTTTCAGCCATATGGACAGCGGGAAGAAGAACAACATCCTCATCGGGATGTACCCAAAGTGGTAAGCCAAAATTATTACCAGTAATACGCAGTAAAAACGAAAGGATAACAATAATAATTAATATTGTTACCCTCTGCTTATCCTTTTTATCTATCGAATTCAATTTCTATGTTCCTTCTTCTTAAAGCTTTTTTATACAGTAAAGTACTTAAAGTGTTCTGGCATATATATATTCTTTTATATTTTTCTTGAGACATCATGAAATCATCCAATTGGCGGCAGAACGCATCTAAGGAAAGATTATTCTCGAAATATTCCCGACTATGAAAGGACATTGAGGAATACCTATTATCGAAACGGCCGTTTAATATCAACAGAACAATCGAAAAGAGCTCATTAAGCGAACGAAAAACCATGCAATTCTCTCTATCACATAAAGAAGGGATATATACCTCTGGGTACTGTAACAGTGGGACAGTACCAACAGCCATGGCTTCTACCGTATTATGGCAAAAGGGCTGAACTACCCCGGGAGGTGATAAAAAGAATTTACTCATCGACAGATATTCAAACCACCGATCCTGGGGGATCTTACATATAGCGGTATCACACAAGACAAACCGTTCCCGCAACATGCCCAAACGAATTGCTTCTTCCAATTCTGCCAATGAGTGGGGTTCAAAGATATTCTCAGCAGGAAGTGTCATTTTAAGAAATTGAATAATTTCATAGCGAGTAGCAATATTGAATAGTTCTCTTGTATCGGGGCGATCATAATCAGCTTTATCGAAATTTCCGGCAAAGAACAAGCGCATCGGACGGTCATGATTTTGAGCCAATGCCTGCGTTTTGTCTATTGTATCCTTTTCAATAAAATCGGGATGGAACATGATGGGAAAAAAGATACCTTGATATTCCGGTCTACCAAACAAATCGAAATCAACGACTAATTCTTTATGTTCAGATTTATGATTAGGTGAGGTTGTAACAGACAAATCAACGTCACACCCTGTTTGTGAAATAGTGAAGTCTGCGTTCCCTTTAGAAAATATTTTTCGGCCGTATACTCCTGTTTTGAGCAATTCTTTTAACGTTGAAGAGAAGAAAATTCGCCATCCAAAGAGGGCAAACATGTGCACCAACATGTAAGTTGGTCGCTTTAACTCTGTATCTTTATAAGAAAAGAAGACACATTTATCTTTTTTTATGCGTCTTCTTTTTATTAGTAAAACAAGAAAAAAAAGAATATTTCTACAGTATTTAAGCTTTATTTTCATAAAAATGAGCATCCATAGCTTGTTGAATCAACTTTCGATATCTTAATCCAGCTGATTGCTCAGTGTGCATCAATATAGTATTTCTAGCATTCATTAGAATTTTCTTTTTCTCCTGCTGAGTTAAGCTAAGAACTTTTCGTAAAATATGCTCTATAGATGCTACCGATGGATCGGGACACAAGAAGCCATTTTCACCATCAACGATAATTCCATCAATACCCTCATTTTTTAACCCGATTACTATACATCCATATGCCATCGCTTCCAGATAAACCAATCCGAAAGTCTCATTTGAACTTACAAGAAGAAAAATTTGAGGATTAATAAGCATAGGAAATACTTGACTCGAATCAACATGGCCAACAAATTGGATTTTATCCTCTGTGTCAATTTTTTTCGATAAAGTTACAAGAGAATTAAATACCGGTCCGCCACCAACAATCGTATAAGAAGAAAACATAGGAGATAAATGCCCAAAAGCTTTAATTGCATTATCAATATGTTTTCTGGCCTTCAAAGTCGAGACTGTTATTAAAGCAGGAAACTCCTCCTTATTGGTTTTTTCAAGAAAAAAATCCTTAGATCGAATATGCTTTTCTGCTATACCAGAATTAACAACAAATAACTTTTTATCAACAGAATGAGGTGGTAGTAATTCCAAAAGTTTTCGCTTTATTTGGAATGACCGGCAGGCAACTACATTGGCAGAAACAATCGCCGTTGAAATTTTTTTCCCAGAGGAGTTATTTGCTTTTATGCAATTAATATCTGTCACATGAATTCCACATATAAGAGGAATGCCAAATTTTAAAGCAATTTGACGTCCGAATATATGACTCGTCTTATAATGGCTCACTATTATGTCAGGGTGAATATTAAGTTTTTTAAGGAGATGATAGAGATGAAAACGGAAAAAAAATGATAAATATTCTTGTCGGAAATATGGAATAAGATATACTAATACATTTCCTACATTGCGTTTTTCTATTTGAAAAAAACGATGAAATTCTTTTTTCTTTATTTTAATGGGTTTAATCACAATGATATTGTCATCAACCCAATATTTTACAAAATTATGTAATGCAAAAGTCTTTTCCATCCGTGATTGGTTATCACTTTGTGGATATAATGCAGTGATAAATAATATGCAAGCCATCACAAATTCCGTAAGATAGTATATACTTTATTAATTTTTCGATATAATCGAAAAAATATATTTTTTCTCTTTCGCTTTTCTTTTTCTAACCAAACAGATATAAAATTATAAAGGTCATTTCTATTTTCAAAAGAGTCAATCTTTAACGATAAAGATAGCAATTTCTTTTTTTTGGCAATATTCCAAATCCTTTTCCATTCTTTACAATTAGAAAAGGAGCGATTTCCCCTTTTCAGTCTCCATGCAAAAACACTTGCATGCCAATCTTCCATTTTTTCTCTTATGCGCTGCCCGTCTACAGCAACTTTAATATCGACGGGACGCAAGGTAACTATCTTTTTATCTAATGCATCTTCTATCATAGCATCACCTATATCTGTACGAGTTAACACAAGCGATTGTTTTTTTCCTTTTGCCCCGGGAATACGATGAGGATCACCGCACACAATATCAGAAAAAACGTTTATTTTATCAAAGCATAGCCGACATCTCAATGGCGTAAAAATTTCTTTTATTGAAGACCAAGCATCATGCGGGAGAATAGTTTCATTATTATCGCTATCTCGTACTATTGGGGCGCCAGGATATCCCGTCCTTCCTGTGTCGCGAAAAATTAGATCAACAACATTCTTTATTCCTGACTGATGAATCATATAGTCAATTCCACCGGTAGTCATTACTTTCTGGCAGACAAGACCAATCTTTATTATTTTTCTTTTTTGCCATGAAGGAATCATGTTCTGCAAATTTTGAAGACCCTGCATATGACATGGCAGGCCAACAATAGCAATAACGTGTTCATCATTGGGAATCTCCTTCAACGTTGCCAAAAGGGGAATCGGAGTATATTTAGATTTCTGCGATACTATCAACGTATGGCTATCGGTTACAACAAGAGATTCTCCTCGAGGGGGTATTCCTTCCCGCATAATAGAAACAACTACATATCTAACATTCTCAGTTTGAATAAGATAGTCAAGAAGGGCCGTAACGATTCCACCACTTTGTCCATTTTGATGGATAAGCTCATTGTTTGCAAAACCGACATATGCAGAAGAGACCGACCCAACAAAAAAATTCTCGTGTTGATCTTCAGAAGGGTTTTCCATGAGATTCTTTCCGGGACAAACTTTAAAACAAAGGCCACATTGAGTACATGCATCAGAATTTATTCTTGGAAATAGATATCCTCCGGAACTTTCAATAAAGGTAATTGCATCAACAGGACAGGCAACACTACACGCTCCACAAGAACTACATAAGTAATTATTAGTTACTGAATCTATAGTCATAATCTATTTCACTGGCCTTTTTTAACCTAAAGCTTCAGATAAAAAATTGTAAGAACTGTCTTGTAACTTTAATAGGATCTCATTGATGGATGAATAATCAATATTGTCAATACATAATTGAATCTTTTCGATAGTAAGAGGAGAATCAACAAGCAAATGGGTAATTCCCAATTTCTCAGTAAGTCCTTCCACTTTTGCGGCCTTTCCAGGATGTTTAAGCATAACAAATTTTTTTTCATTTTTTAAAGCAAATATCATACCGTGATAGAATTCAGTAACTATAAGGTCCGCAGATTGAAAAAAGGCAAGCCAACGCCCAGGATCAATATAAGGAAAGGATTTATCGGCGAAAGATAATCGCCTATTAACTGATATTATTTTAAGACTATGAGCTTTAGCATACTCGCAAATTGGGATTGCATCTTTTTCATCTATACCAGCATATATCAAAATATACTTATCAGAAGATACTTTTTTCGCCGATGTTATTATTTTGTAATCAAACAAGAATGTCGGATCAAGGACTTCTGTAATATCTGAATTAATTAATGGCAAGATAAAATTCTTTGTATAACTATCCCTAACCGATATGAAATCAAATTTATTCAATAATATTACGACTTCCTTATTATAGTCATCCTTTTTAGCACGATTCGAAGAACTTACGGCATAAGCAATTCGATGGGTCCCATCATCACAAAAATCTAAAAAATAAGAATAATCATACCCCCTAATCCCCCCCAGACGCCAAACTTCATCACTTCCGACAATTAAAGTATCGTACCTTGCATGAAGTTTCTGCAAGCTTTTTTTTGTATACATAGGAGGTCCACTTAATGTTAAATTTTTTCTTCCAAATAATACAAACCGAACATATTTTAACAAATAAAATATATCTTTCGGCTTATATAAACCAGTTCGAAAATACTCTTTTAGCGCTTGATATGGCTGATAATTGACAACCTCAACTAAAGCCTCGGGGTTAAGCTTTCTACACACAGAATAAAGCCCACAGCACTGCAAAATAGCACCGTAGTTTGTAACACTATGAAAAGTTAATATGCCAATTCGTTTCATATTGATTAATACCTTAAAGAAATTTAGTTGCTTAACAAACTATTTTTAGTTCGCAAGATAGTCAGTGCCTATACTAGTTTCCCACTCTTAGTCGATCATCTTTCTGAAAATACTGTAAAAATCTGCCCATCAGTTGAGTCAAATTTATTGAAACCTCTTAACACTTGTGATATGACCATGCCCTACAATAAATAATTACATGATTTTCTTAGGGGAACCTCTGTAATCCTTTACTTAAAGAAAGTAGCATTCGGCCTACCTTATTTTAGTCCATTCTTTAGGAGCTCTTTAATTTTTCTCGATTTTCAGCTTCAATCACTTCGGATTCTAGTATGTACTTTATATGTTTTCTTCTCACAAGCACACGATAATCAGGTTTTAAACTCAAAAGACATATAAGACAGTCAAACCATTATCTGATATTAGACTTTGCACATCAATTCATAGCTGTCCAAAACAAGGACTATTAATGGCCTGAGATCCAGAGTATACTGATTTAAGCTTGGCGGCATAAATCTTTATACAAGAAGGAAATCAGGCCATGGGATATCAGAATAGCATTTTTCAGCAGATTCTTCAAAGCATACCGAGATATGAATTTGAAAAATCAGTAAGAAAACACAATGGAGATTTTGCTTCCAAAGGATTTACCTGCTGGGAACAGTTTGTTTCCATGATATTTGCTCAGTTATCGGGACAAACAGGACTTCGAGGTATAGAAACGACAATGGAATCTATGCGGCAATCTCTTTATCATCTGGGAGTGAAACAAGTTAAGCGCTCAACATTGTCGTATGCGAATAACAATCGGCCATCTACCATCTATGAAAACGTTTTTTCAGACCTTCTGGAAAAAATACTGTCAATGGAACGACGCCATAAGCATAAATTCAAGAACCCGCTTTACAGCGTAGATGCTACAACAATTGATCTGTGTCTCAGCTTGTTTCCCTGGGCTGATTTCAGAAAACGAAAAGGCGGCATCAAGTTGAATGTGAAGCTGGATCACAAAGGATACATTCCGACATTTATTTCGATGACCACAGCAAAGATACATGAACTGAAATCGTTAAAAGAAATGGAGTTCAACCCCGGGGATGTAATAACCTTCGACAGAGGCTATACAGATTTTAAATTATTCGCAAATTATTGTACTAAAGGCATTTATTTCGTTACCAGACAGAAAAAGAATGCCGATTACTCAGTCGTTATCACACCAGCAAGAAATGTCCTTTAAAGCTGCGCCGAATTCGGTCGAAAGATCCAGAAACTGGAAAATATGTTGTCATTCTCACAAATAATTTTGTTTGGTCACCGACTACAATATCTGCCATATATAAAGACCGTTGGCAGATTGAAATATTTTTTAAAACCATAAAGCAGAATTTAAAAATAAAGAAGTTTTTCGGGACATCCAGAAATGCAGTGATGACTCAGATATGGATCGCATTGATTGCATTCTTGTTGATCCAACAGTTGAAAATGTTGTCTACCAGAACATGGACTCATTTCTCTCTTATGAAATTGATTCCGACTATTCTGAACTCTCGAAAAGATATCTGGACTATTCTTAATAAACCGCCACCGAAGGGCAGAATAACAAAATCTGTAAATCTTCAGCTGGTGCTGTTATGATTGTTTTGGACAGCTATGACATCAATTATATAATCATGAGGAGGCCCGCCTTTGGGCCATTACACTCTTTTCCTATATATATAGAGTTCAAGCACGACGAAAATTTCTTTTCATATTTTTTAGGCACATACCTGCAATACTTCTTAAAAAATCAAAAGAAAAATATATTTTCCCTAAACATGACAATACGGGAGAAGCAAAAATAAGTTTAAAATATATACGCAAACTTCCAACCCCTCCAACTTCGAGGTAGTGTCAATAAACTTGCGCAAATTCTTTTT
>NZ_KB899440.1 GCF_000378205.1 Sediminispirochaeta bajacaliforniensis DSM 16054
ACCGGAGCTGGTGACGAGGTGAGCGAGGATGGTTTTGTAGGAAAGGTGGAAATGGGTCCAGTAGTCGATGCTGAAGGTGCGGGTGGAGAAGGAGAGGTGGCAGGTTTTGCATTTGAACTTTTGGATGCGGGGGGAGGTTTTTGTTGAGTAGGAGCCTGTTCTAAAGAACCAGTAGCCTTTTGGAGAGAAGTGGTTGAGGCAATGGGGATTGGGGCAGAAGGGGGGATGGAACATGGAAAAACTCCTTTTTCTGGTAGTTCTTACTATAAGTAACTACGAGAAAAGGAGATTTTATTCATTTCCCACCACTATTCCGGACAGTAGGTTCGTGTTGCCCCCCTATGGCACTTCCGGGTACTATACCCCTATCTTCTTCCTTGGACGGTACCCAATGGCCATTCCTTCTGATTCTTTTCAGACAATTCCAGTCTCATGCAACAAAGATTGTGGTGGGGGGTGCCCGCTCGTAGCGGACATTTCCAACGGGAGGGTGGTCAGAATCAGGGACAATCCTGATCGCCCTCACTATATGCAGGGGTGTCTGAAGGGATACCGGATGGCCGACGTCTTATATCATCCCGATCGTATCCTCCATCCGCTCATTCGCTGTGGTAAGCGGGGGACTGCGTCCTTTCGTAAAGCTTCCTGGTCCGAGGCTCTCGACCTAATTGCGGAGAAACTCAGAGAGGTTAAGGCAAAAAAGGGCGTGCATTCGATCATCCGCCTGGGAGGTTCGGGCTCTTGCAGGGGGGCTCTGCATCATACTGCTCGCCTTACCAGCCGCTTTTTATCTCTTTTCGGAGGCTACACCGATACTGCAGGCAATTACAGCAGTGAGGCTAGTGATTTCGTCAAACCCTTTATGTATGGAACCGATCGTGTGGGAATTGACGTTGAATCATTGGAAGATGCCAGGGCCATTGTGCTCTGGGGGTTTAATCCTTTCGACACCCGATTCGGCTCTGAAACTCAGCAGTTTCTTCTGGCTCTTTCAAAGCGGGGTATTCCCTTTATTGTCATCGATCCAAGGCGGACGGCATCGGTGAGGAAACTTGGTGCAAGATGGTTTCCTATAAGACCGGGAAGCGATGGCGTACTTTTGTCGGCATTAATCCATCATCTGGCATGCGGAGATGCCAAGCCTCATTTTGATCGAAGTTCAATGGAGCGCTATACTGTCGGTTTTGATCGTTTGGAGGCCCATCTTTCCGGAGCGATCGACGGTGTTGTCAGAGATATTGAGTGGGCAGCTCCCTTGTGCGGGCTTTTCACCGACGATATTCGCTTTCTTGCCGATCTTTTTGCCGATACTAAGCCTCTTGCCTTGCTATCCGGACTCTCGGTGCAAAGGACCCTTGGCGGCGAGGAGGCGGACCGTCTTGCCGGAGTACTTCAGCTTGTTTCCGGAAATGCCTGGCTTGCGGGAGGGAATCTTGGGTGTGGCCAATGGAATATGCTTCCAAAGCCTCGATGTGGAAAGATTCCGGTTCCTCAAACGGGGGATGTTGTTTCCGTTCCTGTCTATCTTTGGCCTGATGCGATACTTGAGGGAAGAGCCGGTGGTTTTCCCTCTTCTCCTTCTTTTATTTACTGTGTGGGGGGAAACTATCTGGGCCAGGGAAGTGATCTTAACAAAAGTCGTAGGGCCTTTGATAAGGCGGAGTTTTCCGTGGTGCATGACTATTTTCTTACGGAAACTGCCTCCTGGGCGGATATAGTCTTGCCGGCAACCACGTTTTTGGAACGGGAAGATATCTGTTTTGTTCCGGGAAATTATCTGTTTTATTCGGCCCAGGCGGTTTCTCCCCAAGGTGAGGCAAAAAACGATTATGAGATTTTCTCACTTTTGGCCGAACGTTTGGGCTTTGCCGAAGAATTCACCGGCGGATTGAGTGAGGCTCAATGGATCGAAAAGTTCCTCGATGAAAGCGTTGTAGATGATCAAAAGGCGTTTCGTGACTGCGGTATCTGGTTCGGGAAGGAGCACCGGCGTCGTGCTCTTGCTGATTTCTTTGCCGATCCCGAGGGCAAGAAATTGTCGACTCCTTCCGGAAAGATCGAGATTGCTTCTCAGGCCTATGAGGCCGCAGGAGGACCGCTTTGGCCTGTCGCGCACATTCCCCAGCCCCCTGACGATTATCCTCTTATGTTGATTACTCCCCACGAGAAGTATCGCACTCATAGTCAATTTGATAATCTTCCCGTTTTCCGGCGGCTCTGTTTTGATAAGATGATGATGCACCCGGAGGATGCTCTTTCGCGAGGGATAGGAGAAGGGGATAAGGTTGTGGTGAAAAGTGAGGTCGGCTCCATGGTGATGCAGGTGGCGATCAGCAACGATATTGCCCGGGGGGTAGTTTCGGCCAATCAGGGTACCTGGCCGCGGGTTGACGATGAATCCGGGCTTCCGGCGGGCAATGTCAACATTTTGACCTCAACCGAACCGACCCTACCAAGCCGGGGCTCGAGAACCCATTCCGTCTTTGTCGAGGTTTCGCCCTGGCTCTCTGATTAATCTATTCGTTCTATCATCTTTGCCAGTAGTTTTCTGTCGATGGGCTTGGACAGATAGCCATTGCATCCTGCCTCGATAAATCGCTCCTCATCTCCCTTCATTGCACTGGCTGTTAGAGCAATAACGGGCAGATCGGAGAGTGCCGGACTTTTTCGTATGTTCTCGATGGTTTCCAGCCCATCCATAACCGGCATATGCATATCGAGAAGCAGCAGATCAAATTTTTCCTTTTCTAAAAGCGTGATGGCCTCCCGGCCGTTGCCGACCACGATACAGTGATGGCCCATGCTTCGGATTAATAGTTTCATCAATTCTTGGTTTAAACCGTTGTCTTCGGCAACTAAAATCGTTTTAGGAGATGAAGAAGATGCGTGTGCCCTCTGGTCCTCACCTACGGAGTCTTGTCGGGGGCTGGGGCCGTGTATCGCGGATGTCTTTGCGATTGTGGGCAGCGGCAGTTCGATGGTGAAGGTTGATCCTGTTCCTGCTTTACTCTCAAGGGTGACATTTCCACCCATAAGATGGACCAGTCTCCTTGTAATTGATAGCCCAAGCCCTGTACCGCTGAATTTGCGTTTGGCAGAGCCGTCCAGCTGTTCGAATGGATGGAAAATCTGTTTGCGGGATTCTTCCGGGATACCTATTCCCGTATCGGAGACGCTGAAACGCATGATCCCTGTGTTTTCGTAATGGGCCCGAAGGGATACAGAACCCACTTCGGTGAATTTCATGGCATTGCTTAAAAGATTCATGAGAATTTGGCGTATTCGATATTGATCTCCGAGGAGTTCGGGAAGCGGAGTATCGTGCTCAACCGTAAAATCAAGACCTTTCCGCTTAGCTTCCAGGGAAAACATCCCCTTGATATTTTGAAGCAGGGCCTTAGGGTCAAATGTATCAATCTCAAGATCGAGTTTGTTGGCTTCAATCTTGGAAAAATCAAGGATATCATTTAACAATTCGAGCAGATTCTTTCCGGAGTCCTTGATAAGGTGCAGATGGTCACGTTTTTTGGCATCTTTCGTCTCATCGAGAAGCAGATCGGTAAAACCAAGGATGACATTAAGAGGGGTTCTGATTTCATGGCTCATGTTGGCCAAGAATTCACTTTTCAATCTGCTTGCCTCTTCGGCTACCTCTTTTGCCTGTTCCAGTTCCTGCTGATAAGCCAGTTCTTTCGTTATATCTTCCTTAACTGCAACGAAATTGATGATGGTTCCGGCGTCGTTCTTGATGGGGCTTATCAGGGCCTTTTCCCAGTAGGTGGAGCCGTCTTTTCGTTTATTATGGAACTTCCCTTCCCAGACATTACCCGAGTTTATTGTCTCCCATAAATTCTTGTAAACCTCCTCGGAGAGGTAATCGGTTTTGAGTATTCTCGGATTTTGACCAATTGCCTCTTGTCTGCTGTAGCCAGTAGAGCGTTCAAAGGCTCGATTGACGAACTCCATATTGCCTTCGAGATCGGTTATGACGATGACATTGGCACTCTGCTCTACGGCTTGAGTAAGTTTCAGGATCTGCTGCTCCCGAAAACTCTGTTCTGTTTGGTCGGTTAGAAGGCCGGTAATGGAGAATGGCATTCCGTGCTGGGTAACGATACGGCTTGATGTCCTGACCTGTCGGGTTTTCCCCTCTGCATCGGTTACTCTGAGAAGAGAGGTTGCTTGGCGTTCGCTTATCAGCTTATTCATTTGCTGTCGCAGGTAATCGTGATCCTCTCTGTCGATCAGGTCAAATACCGATTTTCCGATGATATTTCGTGGGAAGAAACCGTAGCGTTCTGCTGCGGAGGAGATATAGACGACATTCCCCTTCAGATCGATGGTATATACAACATCATTCAGATTGTTGATGATCTCTCTTCCGTTCATCCGCTCCCGGATAAAACTCTGAAGCAGCGTTGTGTGACGACTTGCTGTCTGCAGTATCGAGGAGAAGGCTTCCGGTGAAAAGTCCGATTCTATGATTGCAAAGGCGTCCGGCGGCGGCGCTGCAGGGAATTGTTGCTTCTCTCTGAACAGAATGACCGGCGGCAGCGCTCTTCCTATGATCTGGGTAAGACCGGGAAGCTCGATATCTGCAAGGATGATAGGCGGTTCTTCCTCACTGAAGGAGGGCTCACAATAAAATTGGGGGTAAGCAATACGCAGTTGGCTTATGTTTGAGAATGTAAGACGTGGATCGGTACCGAGCCGACGACACATGCTAAGGGTGCTTTGTACTAATCCCTTGGCCGGGTCACCTATAAGTAACACATATAACCTATTTTTCACTGTGGATAGCATAGAGAAAAAAGCTTGGGAAAACAACCGGTGGAAGGTAATGGTGTTACCACTTTTTTTGAGGGAAAACGATATAAACCTTCGTTCCGTCTTTGCTTGAGATACTTAGTTTGCCGCCGAGCTGTTCGGTCAGGGTTGATATGAGGACAAATCCTAATGTCTTTCCGCTGCCCTCAGGGCAGACACCTTCAGGTAAACCCTTCCCGTTATCACTGACCGAAAGATGAAATTCTCCGTTTCGATGATGAAGGGTGATATATATCTTTCCTGATTTCGCCTCGTCGAATGCATAGCGGAGACTATTGGTGACCAATTCATTTACGATGAGCCCAAGGGGAACGGCGATTTCAATTGGGAAGGTTGCATCGTCGATCTCCGATTCTATGGTCACGGCAGAGGCCTGGTCGTTGAATAGATAATAGCTCTCTTTCAATTCTGCCGTCAGCTCATCAATATAATGATCGAAGGGAATGGAGCTGAGGTCTTCGGTGTTGTACAGCTGTTCATGTACCAGCGCCATAGAGTTTATCCTGTTCTTCATCTTTTCCATTGGGGTTGTGCACTCTTCACAGGTTTCGATTCCTATTTGAAGATTTAGGAGACTTGTTATGATCTGCAGATTGTTTTTTACCCTGTGGTGTACCTCCTTCAGAAGCTGTTCTTTTTCCCGCAGGGAATCCTGCAGCTCAGCGGTCCGTATCGCGATCTCCGTTTCCAGATTATGCTGATAGCGTCGGTTCTGAAGAACCAGATTCCGTTTTTCAAGGGCCCTTTGTATGCTGTAGAGGAGAACGCGCAGATCGGTTATCGGTTTTAGAATGTAATCCCAGGTACCAAGTTGAATGGCCTTCACGACATCCGAGATGTCCCCGGTTCCCGAAACAACAATGATAGGGGTATCCGGAGCCTCTTGCACAACCGTCTTAACGACCTCGTGGCCGCTTATTCCCGGCATCATGATATCCGTTATCACGACATCCGGTTTGCGGCTTTTAAAAATTTTGATTCCCTCTTCCCCGTTTTCAGCTTCTATGACGATGTAGCCGTAATTATTCAAGAAAGCGGCTATACTTTTTCGTACAGCCCTGCTGTCTTCCACAAGGAGAATCGTAGTCTCGTGGACTTTGGTCATACTTATATCCTAAACAAGCATTCCCCTGCCCGCAAGCCAAACAGGAGTATACTATTATACCATATACGGGATTGTAAAATATCTGGTTCTCTGGTATTATTGGTAAGACGTATGAAGAGTGAGGTATGATGTGTCGAGGCGACGGTCGCTTCTTTTGGAAGTAAAAGAGCTCTTTATGGACGAGCTTACACAGGGGAAGATTCCCATTCAGGGTAATAAGCTTCCTTCTGAAGAGGAGCTTGCGCGTAGCCTTGACGTCAGCAGGACCACCATGCGGGAACTTCTTGCTACCCTCCATAAGGAGGGTGTAATCACGAAACGGCACGGACTGGGAAATTTCATCCATTTCAGTGCCCTTGAGCAGGGATATCGTATTGATCGGACCAGAGACTTCGGTTCTTTGATAGCCCTTGGCGGAAAGCATCCAGGCTACAGCGTCTCTTCTCGATCACTTACCGATGATGCGGATGAAGAAAAACTAAGGAAGGCCTTTTCCTTGCCTCTATCTGATGAAGGACGTTATGTTTCCACTCGCTGCACCTTTTTTGCCGACGGCGAAGCTGCTATCCACTGTCTGGTTTTTGTACCCGAGAAACTTCTTACAAGTCGGCCCACGGATGTCGGAGAAGAAAATGTCTATGCGTTTTTGCGCAAATATTGCGGGCAAGAGGTGGAGCACCCCCTGATCTGGTTTGAACCTACATCCTGTGATACCGACCTCTCTTCCTGCTTCGGTATCCCGGAGGGGACCCCTATCATCGAATGGAAAGAGCAATTCTACAATATCTATGATGAGGTTATCTGTTATTCGCTTACCTGGTTTCATCCTGTTTCCATGAAGCTTTCCATGCTAAGAAAAACCTGGGAAGATTTTTCACTTCGTTAAGCGTTAGGAGGAGTGCATGTTCAGTATCAATCAACGGGCGGTACGGGTTGTAAAGGAGGAGATCCTTCCCCAAGCCGAAGAACTCAATTGCCGGTGTCATATCCTTTCCAACGGCGCTAGGGTTGTCGACATGGGTGTCGATGCACCCGGGGGGTATTCCGCCGCATTGCTTTTCATCAAGGCGACTATCGGCGCCATGGGGCACGCCGTTTACGGACGCTTTCGGGAAGATGGGCTTGATCTCCCCTCTATTGACGTCTATATCGATCACCCTCAGGAGGCATGCCTCTCATCTCAATTTTCGGGATGGAAACTTCCGGGCAACGATGCACCTTCGGGTATCAATCCCATCGGATCAGGTCCTGCTAGGGCGATTGCCAGGAATGACATCTTTTCTCAGGTGTGGCCCTATAAGGACAATCACCACGAAACGGTGTTTGCCGCTCAGACGCAGCGCCTTCCCGATGAGGCAATGGCAGAGAATGTTGCGCAGGCTTGCGGTATCTCTCCAGAAAACGTCTATATCCTTGCGGCAAGGACCGGCAGCCTCGCCGGTTGTATACAGGTGTGTTCGAGAACCGTCGAGGCTTCTATTTGGCGGCTTGAACGTAAAGGTTTTGATATTTCCAAGATTATCAGCGGTATGGGGACCTGCCCCATTGCTCCGCCGATAGCCGATGAGTGTATCGCCATGGATAGGGTTAATACGGCCTTGCTTTATGGTGTCACAGTCCGATACGTGGCGAATTGCAAGGATGAAGAGATTGAAGCGGTAATAGATAAGGTTCCCTTTAACGCATCTCGACGTTATGGAGAGCGTTTTTCCGACATTTTCGAAGAGGGACATCGTGATTTTTATCTTGTCGATAAGGATATTCACACGGTAGCCAGATATGAAATCGTCAACTATGCAAGCGGAAACCAGTTTTCGGCCGGAGAAATTCGAGTTGATATGCTGCGGGAATCCTTCGGACTTCGGGGATAACGAAGATGCTGGTCATCGGTGGGGATATCAATGTAGGCATCGAGGGGATAGGGGATATCTTCGACCGGCGGGATGAAGCAGCACTGATATCGCTTGCCCGAAGACAGGTCGAGTTTGGCTCCTCCGTCGTCGGTATCAACCTTGCGGGAAGAGATGATGAAGTTGCCGATCTCCTTTGGGCCGTTAAAATTATCCAGGTCGCATGTTCGGTTCCCCTTGCCTTTGACTGCCCCGATCTTGAGCATATCGAGGCCTGTCTTTCTGTCTATGAGGATCGGTGGGGGGCTGCCGTTCTGAATTCCACCACCGCAGAAGCGGCGAAACTTGAAGCCTCATGCCGCCTTGCCGCCGATCGGGGGATGATTCTGATTGCTCTCCCCACCACCGGGGTAGGCCTTGAGGAATCGGGTGATCAGTTCCTTGAACTGAGTGGGCGCATCGTCGACGCCGCCCTTTCGTCAGGCCTCTCTCCCTCCCGCCTCTACATCGATCCGATGCTTAAGCCTGTTGCGGTTTCGGATCTCAGTGGTTGTCAGTTTCTTGACCGGCTTCACGCCGTGCGGAAAGCTTTTCCCGAGGTCGGTACGATATGCGGAATAGATAATATATCGCACGGCCTCCCTGCCAGACAGTTGCTTTCTTCTATGTTTCTTGCAATGGCCATGGCCGGGGGCCTTAGCGGGGTCATCATGAGAAGCGGCGAGTTGCATTATGGAGCCTTGCGAGCAGGGGCTGCGCTTCTTGGATGTGATCAATTCTGCAGTACCTATATTGCCTCATGGAGAAGCGGCGCCTGGGATAACATTGTTCGGATATAATGAATCGTCTTTAACAAAGAGGATGGTATCGGTATAATGGGAAGAAATAGGTCTGATGATATGAGCTATGGCGCCGGAAAAGTAGCCGATAGGTGGAAGGTCGACTCGGTTCCGCTTTATGTAAAGGTAAAAGAACGCATCATAGAGATGATAGAGGATGGAGAGTTCATCGGTAATCGGCTTCCTCCCGAAAACATGTTGTCGGAGCGACTGGGTGTCAGCAGGGCAAGCATTAGAGAGGCCCTTGCCGCTTTGAGCCGGGAGGGAATCGTATCCAAGCGGCATGGAATCGGCAATTTGATTCATCGGAGTACCCTCCGGTCTCGTATGAGGATCGACCGGTATGTGGATTTTTCCGAGATATTACGGGATGCCGGACACCGGGTTCGGTTCGAACGTACCGCTTACCATTGGTTACCGGGGGAGGAGACCCTGTGCATTGAGGCGTGCTATGTTGCAGATGAAAAACCCGCAATCATGGTAAAGGTTCTTGTTCCTTCAGAGATGCTTGCTTCCGATCCTCTCAAGGATGATTGCCTTTACAACACACTTCCCGACTTTCTCAATACCTATGCATGTGAACCTGTTTCGCATTCTCTCTGTTATTTCAAACCTGCCGCAGCCTCGGATGCGACTTCCCGTCAATTAGACGTGCCGCCCGGTGCTCCAATCCTCGAGTGGAAGGAATCTTTTTACAGCATCTTTGGCAAGATTCTTGCAAAAACGACCATTCACTTTAATCCGGAGATTGTGTCGTTTTCCCTTTTACGAAAATGGGAGTAGTCGATGATCTACGATTGTCATTTACATCTAACCGACCCGGTCGATCTTATCTTACGCGAGATGGATCGTTTCGGTGTGGATCGGGGCATTGTCTGCCCCTCCGGTATTGCACGTGGCGAGGAGGTCTTCGATCTGAAAGGTGCTTCGGCAATGATGGAAGCCATTGCCCGCTCTCGCGACCGTGCCGTATCTCTCGCCTCCGAAACGGTGAGCAGGTGGAACCGTCAAAGTGCAGAGGTCATTCGAAGGCATCGCGATCGTCTTATAGGCTTTGCCAAGCTTGACCTCCGTCTTTCCCAACCCCTCCTGGCAAGCCTCATGGAAGAGGCCGTTGACCTGGGCTTTGTAGGCTTCGGCGAAATCCTTGGTGCCGAGACCTTGCCCGATCGTTTTGCTTTTCTCCTTGCAAAATCGGCGGACTTGGGTGGCTTTCCGATATTCGTTCATGGTGACTACCCTGTTACTGCCGATGCCATTGTGCAGATTGCCTCTCTTGTTTCCTCGGTGCCCGGCACTCCGGTGATTCTCGGTCATCTTGGGGGCGATTTCTGGATCACGGCAATAGCGGCGGCACGAGAAACCGCAAATCTCTATCTCGATGGCTCGGAGGCCGTCAATCTGGTTGCACTTCGCGCCGCCGCAGGGGAGGTCCCTGATAAACTCTTTTATGGAAGCGACTTTCCTTGGGAAACCATGGGAGTCGGCTTATGCAGGATCAATCAGTTGGGCCTTTCGGAGGAAAAGCGGCAGGGGATCCTCTTCCGGAACATCGAAAGAGTGCTTAGCGGTTCTGCCGCTTCTAAGGATGGAGAGGCTCTATGAAGCGTCATGCCGAGGTTGTTGTGATCGGTGCAGGGGTAGTCGGACTCTCCGTGGCCTATCATCTTGCCGTTCTGGGACGAAGTGTGCTTCTTCTGGATGCCTGTGCCCCGGGATGTGGGGCCTCGGGTGGGAATCTCGGCCAGATTTCGGTGATGGATCGGGAACCTGCAATTCAGCTTGCCTGGACCAATGAGACCCTTTCCCTCTACCGGAGGCTGGAAGAGGAGGAAGGGCTTGATTTCGAGGCGAATTACTCCGGTGGGCTCTTACTCTTTTGTTCGGCTGAACAGAAAGAACAGGGCCTGGCTCTGATGGAACGGCAGCGGCGGCGGGGGGTTCCGATAGAGCCGGTCGAAGGTTCCGCCTTGAAGGGAATCGAACCGCATCTTGATGCCGACGGGCTCCTCGGTGCTCTTTACTCTTCCCAGGAAGGGAGTATTATGCCCTTAAAGGTTGTCTCGGGCCTGACGGAGGCCTCCCGCAGGCATGGTGTCGAGATTTGCGCACCTTGCCGTGTGACAGGTTTTCGAGTGGGTTCCGGAAGAGTGAAAAGTGTTGTTACGAAAAAGGAAGAGATTGAAACCGATTGTGTCGTATTGGCCGCAGGAGCGTGGAGTCGGGATATCGCTGCCTTTCTTGGTATGGATCTTCCTGTCTATTACCACAAGGGAACAGCTTTGGTTACCCGTCCGGTTCCTCCTCTTGTTCGGACGGTTGTCGTGAGTGGTGGGTTCCTTACCAATAGGCCGCTTACCAATCGTATTGTAGGCCTTGGTGTCGCTCAGCACCCGAACGGTTCGCTGATCATCGGCCAGGCAACCGAACCCGGAAGGTATTACGAGAGGGATCTGAGCGTAGAGGGGGTATACGAGACGGTACGCAATTTCCTCCGTTATTTTCCCGATCTCGGCAGCCTTGAAATTATTCGATCCTGGGCGGCCAATACGACCTTTACTCCCGACGGGCTGCCTGTTTTCGGTTTTTCTCCGGAGTTTGACAACTTCTTTGTTGCCTCCGGCCTAAAAGGCGCCTTTTCCACCGCCCCTGCGGCAGGGAACATGGCTGCCGCAATGATCTGCCGTGGCGGTGGCTCGGCGCCATCTCCGGCGGAATGGAGCGATATCTTACAAGAGTGGAAGCTTGATCCTTGTGATCTTGATTCGATACGTCCGAACAGGAGGCTTGTATCCCATGGCTAATCCGACCAGCTACAAACCGGGAAACTCACTGTTGCACAAAACAGACCCGAGGATTAAAACGATTGTTCTGATCTTCTTTACCGTCCTTATTTTTGTCTTCAAGAGTTTCATCTCAATCGGCCTGCTTTTTGCTGCCATTTTGATTCTTTGGAAGGTTGCAGGTCTTGGTTACCAAACGATTCTATCATACGTCAAATTTATGATGGTGCTTTTCATCCTTTTGATGATCATGCAAAGCATCTTCTATCCCGGGGTAATCGTGCTGGTTGAGCCGCTGATACCGCAGTGGTTTCCTCTTATCGGCGGCATGGGGAACATCACCATGGAGGGGATCCTCTTCGGCCTCCTGCTCTGTCTGCGGGTGTTGACGCTTCTTTGCACCCTGCCGTTACTCCTTGTAACAACAACCATCGAAGAGCTTTCTCTCGCCATGGTGAAACTTGGCCTATCGTATAAGGTGGCGTTTACGGCAACCACGGCTTTAAATCAGCTTCCGATCCTTCGTTCGGATATTGTTTCGATTATGAATGCACAAAAGCTACGGGGCTTTACGGTGTTCGATACCGGAAAACTTTTTGCCAAGCTAAAAGCCTTTCCGACCCTCGTGGTTCCTCTGGTAATGGGGGCCATGCGCAGGGCAACATTAATGGGCGTTGCTATGGATTCCAGGGCCTTCGGCTCGGATAAAAAGCGTAGCTACATCATGAGCATACGAACAAAGCCGGGGGATTGGATATTCCTTCTATCTGCCTTGGCCTTTGGGGGGCTCCTTCTGGTCCTCAATTATTACTGGGTATAGGGGGAAACGATGGAAGAAGAACGTGCAATCGTCTGCTTTGAGGATGTCTGGTACCACTATCCAAGGACAAAGGCGTGGAGCCTAAAAGGAATCAGCCTTTCTATCAAAAAGGGGGAGTTTATTGCCGTCATCGGCGAAAACGGTGCAGGAAAGACAACCTTCTGCAAATGCTTGAACGGCATCATCCCCCATACCGAACGAGGACGATTGAAGGGGCGGGTGAGAACATCGGGATTGGACACGAAAACCGCATATACCTCGGAATTGGCACTGCATGTCGGTATCGTGCTTGAAGATCCTGATACACAGCTTTTTACCACAACCGTTTTGAATGAGGTTGCCTTCGGACCGGAAAACCTGAGGCAGGATCCCAAGGAGATCAGAGAAACTGCACGTTGGGCCTTAGAGGTTGTGGGGCTTGAAGGCTATGAAGACCGTCCTCCTACCGCTCTTTCCGGAGGCCAAAAGCAACGTGTTGCCATAGCTTCAGTTCTTTCCATGCGCCCCGAAATCATCGTTCTCGATGAACCGACAAGTCAGCTCGATCCTTTGGGCACCGAGGAGGTCTTTGAAGTAGTTAGCCAGTTGCGTAGCCGCTACGGCATGACCATCATCATGTCATCACATAAGATGGAAGAGATCGTCCGGTTTGCCGATAGAATACTGGTTCTTCACCATGGTGAGGTTGCCGCTTTCGACACCCCGGAACAGGTATTTCGAAATGAGGAGCTCTTCTCCGAGGTCCAGGTGGCCATACCGTCGACGGTCGAACTTGCAGGCTATCTGCAGAAACGTAATGTGCCGGTTTCCCTCTTTTCATCTGTCGAAGAGGGTGAGAGCGAAATACGAAGGTGCCTAAGAGGTGCCGGGGAGCGATCATGAAATCTGATTCCGTTGTCTCGATCAAAGCATTATCCTGTACCTATCCCGGTGGGGTGGAAGCATTAGAAGATATCGATCTTGAGATCTATCGGAATCAATTTGTAGGGATCATTGGGCAAAATGGTGCGGGAAAGTCGACCCTTTTGCAGCATATGATCGGTCTTCTTAAGCCGAAACAGGGAGAAGTGACGGTCCTCGACACCGACACGCGATCGGCAGCCGTATCCCAATTGGCCACCAAGGTTGGATTTGTCCTCCAGAATCCCGATCTTCAGCTCTTTGCCCCTACCGTTCGGGAGGAGGTCTCCTTCGGTCCCTCCAATCTTGGAATCGAGGGGCGGGAGTTGGAAGAGCGGGTGACCAGCTCGCTGGAGACGGTTGGCCTCGCTAGTCAATTGGAAAGTTTTCCCCTGACCTTGAGTAAGGGCGACAGGGCCAAGGTGGTCATTGCCTCGGTTCTGGCGATGAATCCCGAGATCATCATTCTGGATGAGCCGACCTGTGGGCAGGATCATAAGGGAAATACCCAGATCATGAATATCGCCACTTCCCTGTGTGATGCAGGAAAGACCATCATTGTCGTTACTCATAACATGGACCTGATAGCCCGCTATGCAGAGCGTATCATCGTCCTGAAGAAGGGGAGGATTCACATGGATGGTTCGGTACGTGAAATCTTTTCCCGACCAAAGGAGCTTTTGGAGACGCATATAAAACCGCCCTATATCACAAGGCTGGGTCAACGTCTTGACGATTGCCTGGGCGGAGAAGAAACATATCTGAACGTTGAAGAACTTGGGGAATCGGTTGTCCGGAGAGCCTGTGAAACACGTACTCTACCGGCCGGCCATATAATCCCGAAAAGGGAATAAGGGGGTTTTATGAATAATGAAGAAAGGGAGGACCTGACAAAGAAACAGGGGTACAAGCTGCTCGGCGGCGTACACCCTTCGGTTCTCGCCATTTGGGCCGCACTTATCGCGGCCGGGAAACTGCTGCCGGCAATTCCGATCATCGGATCGGGAGGGACTTTCAGCGTCAGCGCGGCGTTGATTCCCCTTTCCGGCGTCTTCTTCGGGCCTGTTGGAGGTGCAATTTGTGCCGCCATCGGAGGATTTCTGGGACAGATCATCGCGCCGCATATCGCCTGGCTGGGGATTGCGACCTTTTTGATCGGAACGAGTAACGCCTTCGTGGCAGGTTGTATCACTCGCAGAAAGTGGTACATCGCCGTCGGCATTATCGCGATCGGCTATATCCTTTGGTTTTCTACCAAGATCGGCCGGGGGGCGGCGCTTTTCCCGTTGGTTTTCTACAGCCTTGGTCTTGTCGCCACTGCCGTTGGAGCGTTGATCTGGAGAAATGAGAAGGCTTTCTCGGAAAAGCCCGTTCTTCGCGGCATTGGTGTCTTCGTCTCAGCCTATGCCGGCTTTGTTGGTGCTGCGGGGCTTGCCAATTTCGCCGGAATTACCTTGTACCAGTGGCCTTCGGCGATGTGGATCGGATTGGCCTTTGTCTCTCCTTGGGAACGGGCGATCTTTTCTCTTGGTGCCACCATCATCGGTGTTCCTCTTCTTATCGGGCTTCCAAAGATCGGTGTTTTCATCGGTTCCGATGTGGAAGATCTGGACGAAGAGTAGTGTATGCGAGGCTTTCCTCCCTTTCTGCTCTCATGCCGTTTGGGAGGGGGCTTTTTGAAGGAGGCAGATCATGGTTATTGATGCGCATGTCCATATAACATCGCCGCATATCATCTCCAATATGGAAGGCTATCGGGCCAAGGAGCCCTATTTCGATCTGCTTTCCGGCAGTCCGAAAAATAAAAACGTTACCGCCGAAGAGTTGATCTGCGATATGGACAAGGATGGTGTTGACCGGTCGATCGTCTTTGGCTTCGGATTTCGCGATCAGAACAACTGTCGTCGTGCAAACGACTACACCATTGAGGCGCTTTCCCGATTTCCCGATCGGCTTGTCGGTTTTGCAACGATAAACCCTGGTGCCGATGGGGTCAGGATGGAGCTTGAACGGTGTAAGGCCGGGGGCCTTACAGGGGTGGGCGAGATCATGCCCATGGGGCAGGAGCTCGATATTACCGACAAGGGGGTCATGGAGGAGCTCTGCGGCTTCTGTGCGGAGAATAACTGGCCCTTGTTGGTCCATGTAAACGAATTGGTAGGGCATTACTATCCCGGAAAAACGCCGGATTCCATACATGAAGCGGAGTGCCTCGCCACCAATTTTCCGGACACTACCATCATCTTTGCCCACATGGGGGGAGGCCTCTGTTTTTTCGAAGCCATGCCGGAGTTGCGAAAGCAGCTCGGTAATGTCTATTACGACACCGCGGCGCTGCCCTTTCTTTACGATGCCACAATCTTCGATGCTCTTAAACAGATGGGGCTTTTGCCGAAGCTTATCTACGGCTCGGACTATCCCCTTCTGAAAATCGGCCGTTTTCGGAAGATGATCGAAACCACATCCCTCACTGCTGGAGAAAGGGCGGATTTTTTTGGCAACACCGCAGGAAACCTTTTGGGACGTTTGGCAGGGGAGGATCACAATGGCTGATCTTATCATTGCCTCTATTGGCACCCTCATTCGCAGCGCCGACCGGGTTGAACATGATGTGGACATGCATATCTCCGGCGGTACCATTGTTGCCATAGGCAAGCAGCTTGCAGATGGAATCTCTGATGGAACCGAAGTGCTTGACGGCCGGGGGAAAACAATCATCCCCGGTTTTGTGAACAGCCATACCCATCTTTACCAATGCTTTCTCCGGGGACGAAGCGATACTCTGGCTTTAAAATCCTGGAGCGAGGCGGTCACCTTTCCCTTTGCACATCTTGTCCATGCCTTGGACTGGGAGAAGGGCGATATCGAAGGGGGGTATTTTTGGACCATTGTCGGCTGTATGGAGATGATTCGAAGCGGTATCACCGCTTTCGTGAACATGGATTTGACCCTTGATTCGGTTTTTCGAGCCTATAAGGATACAGGAATGAGGGCGGTGGGCGCAGTGACGGCGGTCAACCGCTGGGTACCCAAGGAGCTGGACCAGGATTTTGAAGAGCGCAAGCGGGAGATCCTTCGTTATATCGAGACCTGGAACGAGAAAAAGAACGGCAATGAGATGATAAAGGTCTTTATTGCCCCTTCCACTCCCTTCACCTGTACCGAGGATTTTCTACTTTGGCAGATGGAACAGGCCGAGGCCTTTGATCTCGGCGTACAGATCCATGTTTCCGAGACCAGGTGGGAGGTCGAGCAGTCCCTTAGAGAGCATGGACTCATGCCCCTTGTCTATCTCGATAAGATAGGCTTCCTTCGTCGGCCGGTGATGGCGGTTCACTGCGTGCATTTGACCGAAGAGGAGATCGACATTGCGGTCAGAAAGGGTGTTGTCCCTGTCTACAATCCTAAAAGTAATATGAAGCTAGGCAGCGGTGTTGCCCCTGTTTCCCGAATGATCGGAAAAGGACTTCTTCCGGCTCTTGCCACCGATGGTGCCGCTTCCAACGATCTCCTGGATATGTTTGAGGAAATGCGCTGCGGTGCAGGATTGCAAAAGGCCTTTTGTCTGGATCCGAAGGCTGTTAGCGCGGAGGATATGTTTCGCATGGCCACGGAAAACGGAGCCTCTGCCCTTGGACTGAACAGTGGCACTCTTGATCCCGGTAAGAATGCGGATTTTGTCCTTCTCGACATGAAAAAGCTTTGGTCCTCTCCTGTGCACGATCCCGTCCAGAATCTTGTCTATTGCGGTACCCCTTCCAATGTCGAAAGTGTCTTCATCGGAGGTAAGGCGGTTCTGCGGGACAGATGTTTTACCAACATTGACGAAGAGGGAATTCTTGATCGTGCTTTGAAACTTTTCGAAGCAAAATTCGGTTCGGTTCGTGGGAAGGGCTCCCTGACGGCTGAATTTTGAGCAGATGTTTTATGATGGAGAGTGTGTATGGATAAAAACGAGATTGGGCAACGTATTATCGAACTGAGAAGAACGCTCCACCGGCAGCCGGAACTCTCCGGTAAGGAATTCGAAACGGCGAAAACCATTGCCGCCTTTATGAGGGAAGCCGGCGCCGAGGTCTCTACCGGTATCGGAGGAACGGGGCTTAAGGCCGTTCTCCGAGGAAAACAGCCGGGGAGAACCATCGGATTTCGAGCCGATATGGATGCCCTTCCTGTGGATGAAGAGAATGATCTGCCGTACAAATCGCAGGTTCCGGGGGTGATGCATGCCTGTGGTCACGACAGTCACGTTGCCTCTGTGGCGGGAGCTTTTCTCTATATGAAGGAATTTTTGACCGGAGGGGTTCCGGAAGAGGGTAACATCGTCTTTATTTTTCAGCCTGCAGAAGAGCGCCCTCCGGGTGGTGCCCGATTTATGATTGAGGAAGGGGTTCTGAAGGAGCCCAGGATCGATGTGATGGTGGGACTGCACAATAGCCCCAACTTTCCTGTCGGCATGGTGATTGTTCCCGAGGGAGCGGTTACCGCAGGAAGCGATCTTTTCGAGCTCATCATTAAGGGCCCCGGCGGGCACGGTGCCCGACCAGAACAGTGCGCCGATACCGTGCTGATGGCATGTCATTTCGTTGTCCTCCTTCAGTCCATGGTAAGCAGAAAGTATACTCCCGGCCAGTGGCCTGTTATCTCCGTCGGTTCCATATCCGGAGGCAAGGCTCACAACATTATTCCCCAGGAGGTTAAGGTTACCGGTACTGTCCGCTCTTTTCGGGACGACGGCATGAGAATCAAGGAGGAGATGGAAACGATTCTTGACTCCCTTGTCAACCTTTTCGGGGGCGAGTACTCCATCTCCTACCGTTTCGGCTACCCTTCGGCGGTGAATGCCCCCGGAATTTCGGAATTGGTACGGCAGACGGCACGGGAACATGACTTTTTCCGCTGGGTGGAAACAAATCTCGACCGTGCCTATGTTTCCGAGGATTTCGGCTACTTCAGCAGTGAGGTTCCCTCCTGCTATTTTACCTTCGGTGTGGGGGATGATCGGAAGGAGAGTCCTGGCCAGCTGCATACCGGTCGTTTCATCATGGACGATTCGGTCTTGCCTCATATTTCGTGCCTGCTCTGCAATATCGGCTTGAAGTATCTAAGTTCTGGTGCGGAGCTTGGGAGCGAAGAGGCATGAAGCGTATCATTCATCACCCCATTCTCGGTGAAATGGAAGAGAAAAAACTGGTCACTATTTTTGTCGACGGTAAGAGAATACAAGCCCGGGAGGGAGAGCCTATTGCAGCCGCCCTTCTATCTGCGGGAATAGATGTTTTTCGGCACACAAAAAAAGGATCTCCCCGTTCTATCTTTTGCGGAATCGGTCAGTGCACCGACTGTTCGATGATCGTCGACGGTGTTCCCAATGTTCGCACCTGTGTCACCCTAGTGGCGGACGGAATGATTGTGGAAACCCAAGAGGGGGTCGGCGTTGCCAATCTCTAAGATAGTTGAGGATGCCGACCTTCTGGTTGTAGGCGGGGGGCCTGCCGGCTTAGGGGCCGCAATTGAAGCGGGGCGGCGGGGCGCTCGTGTCCTTGTGGCTGATGAACACGACAGGCCTGGTGGCCAGCTTTTCAAGCAGATCCATAAATTTTTTGGCTCACATGCTCACTATGCAGGCTCCCGGGGCTTTGAGATAGGAAATCGGCTTATCATCGATGCCCGGGATGCAGGTGTCACCGTGCTCCTTTCCACCAAGGTCCTGGGCATTTTCCCCGATCACAGAGTTTCTCTGCTGACGGACGGCCAGAAGGTTGTGACCATAAAGCCCCGGGCCTTGGTTCTTGCAACCGGTGGGGGAGAGCGGGGGGCCTCCTTTCCTGGATGGACCTTGCCCGGAGTCATCACCGCAGGGGCGGCACAAACCTTTTGTAATATTCACCGTGTGCTTCCAGGCAAACGGGTGGTGATGATGGGCTCCGGCAATGTTGGACTCATCGTCGCATATCAGCTTCTTCAGGCAGGGACAGATGTTATCGCTCTGGTCGAGGCCAAGGAGGAGATCGGCGGCTATCAGGTCCACGGCGCAAAAATTCTTAGGGCGGGAGTACCCATATATACCGGTCACACGGTCAAAGAGGCCAGGGGGAATACCCATGTGGAGGAGGTCGTTATTGCGGCTGTAGATACTGCCTGCAACGAAATTCCCGGCACCGAAAAGTCATTTCAGGCGGATACCCTTTGCCTTGCAGTCGGCCTCACGTCCGATCAACGCCTTGCAACCATGGCAGGCTGCCGTCTCTGTTTTTCTCCCGAATTCGGTGGGACGATTCCGTGGCACGATAAAGATCTTGAAACCTCGATTCCCGGTATCTTTGTTGCCGGCGATTGCGCCGGAATAGAGGAGGCCAATACCGCCCTGGATGAGGGACGTATCGCCGGTATCGGTGCCGCATGTGCCCTTGGAAGGATTTCCGAAGCAGAACGTGAGGCGGCGACGGCGGAGATCTGGGATCGGCTGAACGACCTTAGAAGCGGAAGTTTCGGCATCCGCCGCCGCATGGGAAAAGAGCGTATCATGCGGTCAGGTTATGGACAAGAAATCTCCTGCAGTGACTGTGGAGCCTCAGGTACGGTTACCGATAATACCGATAAGGTACCGGCGGAAAGCTGCCCTGACTCCTTTCTTATCGGCGATGATCATCCTCCTGTCGGTAAGGGAAAGAAGCCCGTTGCCGTTTTCTATTGTGACCAGGATATCCCCTGTAATCCCTGTATTTCCGCCTGCCCCGTTGGGGCGATTACCATGACTCCCTCCCTCACCGGTACTCCAAGGCTTGATTCTGATCTCTGTACCGGGTGCGGGCGCTGTCTTTCCGTCTGCCCGGGACAGGCGATCGTTCTCTTCCTGGAAGAGTATGGTCAGAGTCTATCGACCCTCACCTTTGTCTATGAATATCTTCCCTTACCGCAAAAAGGGGAACGGGTGCGGGCCGTTGATCGCTTCGGGTCTGTTGTGTGTAATGCAGAGGTGATTCGTGTATCACAGACGCAGCAGCAAAATCGTAGCCCGCTTGTCACCATCGCCTACGACCGATCATACGCTGGTCGGGTCCGTTTCATCGAAAGGAAAAGGGAGGAAATGTGAGGTCTCGTATTATTTGCCGATGTGAGGAAATAAGCGAAGAAGAGATTATCCGGGCGGTGCGGGCAGGCTGCCGGAGCGTTGCCGAGGTAAAACGCTTCTGTCGGGCCGGTATGGGGCTTTGCCAGGGACGAACATGCGGGCCTCTCGTCGCCTCCATCATTGCCAGGGAACTGGGAGTACCGAAAGAGGTCGTCGAGACGGACACTCCGCGCTTTCCTCTTTTTCCCGTTGCCTTAGAGGCTTTCTGCGAAGAAGTTAAGGATTGACACTCCTGGTCACTACCGTAAAAATGAATGTCGTTATGGGCATAGAAAACGTGAAAAGAATGATATTGTCCTTTTTATAAAGATGGCAGGCAGGAATAGTAGATGGCCGTTACAACAGTTTTTGTCTTATTTCCTTTTGCGCTCGTTGGAGCCGTGCTGTATAGCAGGCTTCTTATCGGAAAGTTGAATTTCTTCCAATTAATCGAAACCTTGCTGTGGAGAAAGGTACTTATCACAGTTACCTACATTTTTTCCATAATCATACTTACCCTTGTTTTGGTGTTCATTTCTTTTGCTCTTTTGATGGGAATTATCGGTTTCCCGCTTCTTATTGCGTTGGATATCGTCGGAATTGTTCTGGTACGAAAAAAGAAGAGAGAGGCATAGGGGTGAGCATTTGGGATCGTTATTTTTTTTGTCTCTTCTCTTGGTGTCAACAACTCAGGAGGGGGCAGTACATCTTCCACCTCTTTAGCCACTAACAATTCTTCTCGTATGGAACCTCGTTCTTCATACCGCTGCTTTCCTTCACGCCAATATCCGGCGTCAAACAATCTTATAGCATTCTTTCGTATCGTAAACCTGACAGTAACGATCCCCGATTCAATTTCCCCAATACAAAAGAACCTATCTTCATCAATACTATGCTTTGTATCCTCTAAAATGATTCTTTGGAGATCAAAAAAGCAAATTGTGTTTCTTCGAATGAGATATTGTGTTTTTTCTTGTTGAACCTGCAGGAAAACCTACAATTAACTGTACAGCACAATAATGTAGATGTAAACTCAATTATCTAATCGACAATAAAATAGATATATCTGCCTTTGATTCTCGCTACAAAGTGGAAATCAAATCTGTATTCGCAGAAGTCGTTATTATCTGCGCAGATCTCGTCTTAATCGGAAAAAATATGTTCGCAGTTGATGGATGTAAACTCCCTTCAAACGCTTCAAAAGAATGGAGCGGCACGTTCAAGGACCTCAAGACGAAATAGCAGGTAATCATTGCAGCGGAAGCATTTGGCAGAGGACAGGAGCAGCGTTTCTTCGGCCCCTCTGGAAACCGATATCAATCAACAACAGTAAATTGTAAAGGCTGTCCATAGCGGGAAAAATGCTTCAGACGGAATGCGGTAAAGAAAAAGTAAATATACAATGGCTTTTATACTGTATTGTGCATAATATAGGAAAAATAACCAATGCAATGAGACCTGTATAAGAAAACTTAGCTGAATAAACCGGGAAATACTGTTATAGAGAAAATTAATTCAAACACTTTGCACAAATAAAGATATGAGAAGGAAAGATTCTTCTCTATTTCGGGGATTTCCTACAGTCTCGTTATACGACGTACCAATTTAGGAAGGGGTTACAGAAACATTCTCATGTTAAAGAATGATTTCATATATCCTGTCCCAGAGAGTTTTCCCTTCATGTCGCTTCGCTTGTGCTAAAACTTTAAGGACAGATTCCCTATTTGAAGAATGACATAACATTGATTTGCTTTCTATATATTTTATAGTTTCATCCCACCCTAAACATGCTTCAAGCTTTGAGTGGTTGATGATTTCAAGGGTAACATTTTCGCCATATTCATGGTAACCGCTCCATAAACCCCACCCCTTAAAAAGAAGAGGTGAGTAACATCTCCGGGGTTAATTTTTCTGGAAGCAGATCCTCCCAGGAGCTCTCTGATGATTCAATTTTCGGCAATTTTTGAAGTACGTAACGAATGTACCAATACGGCTCAAGGGAGGCCGATTTAGCCGATTCAATCAGACTGTAAAAAATCGCCGATGCATGAGCACCACGAGGTGTTTCGGCATGCAGCCAGTTCTTACGTCCGATTACAAACGGTCTGATCGCTCTCTCGGCGGCGTTGTTATCAGGGGTAAGGCAGGCAAGGTCGAGATAGCAA
>NZ_KB899441.1 GCF_000378205.1 Sediminispirochaeta bajacaliforniensis DSM 16054
GCTGAGGATGCGAGGCATTGGTGGGCAAGGCGGCGGATACGGTCTGAGACGGTGGAACAGGAGACGTTAAGGATACGAGAGAGGTCTCTGATACCGGAGCTGGTGACGAGGTGAGCGAGGATGGTTTTGTAGGAAAGGTGGAAATGGGTCCAGTAGTCGATGCTGAAGGTGCGGGTGGAGAAGGAGAGGTGGCAGGTTTTGCATTTGAACTTTTGGATGCGGGGGGAGGTTTGGGTAGAGTAGGAGCCAGTTCTAAAGAACCAGTGGCCTTTTGGAGAGAAGTGGTTGAGACAATGGGGATTGGGGCAGAAGGGGGGATGGAACATGGGAAAACTCCTTTTTCTGGTAGTTCGTACTATAAGTAACTACGAGAAAAGGAGATTTTATTCATTTTTCACCACGATTCCGGACAGTAATCTACATAAGCAGCCTGATATCAAGTACTCCGTTTACCATCATCTGCACTCCCATAGTACAGACAATCAGGCCTGTGATCCGAATCAGGGCTCCCATGAGATTGTAACGATTGAGAACATTTCCGATTTGCTCGCTGAACAGCATCACAATCATGTTGACTGCGATAACCGTCACGATGGCCGTCAGCACACTGCCGATTCCGTACATGGTCTGGAGGCTAACCGAAGCGGTGATGGTGGCGGGACCGGCAATCATCGGACTGGCAATGGGAACCACCGATGCATCGTGCAGTTTTTGTCCGTGGCTCAGTTCAAAAAAGAGCCCCTTGTTCAAAGCCGTGTAACCTCTGACCGCAAGTACGAACCCTCCGGCAAGTTTGAAGCTGTAGAGCTCGACATGGAAAAGCTTGTTGAGAATGAAGTTACCGGTCAGACCAAAAATGAGTAGGATCGCCATGGCAATGACTGAACTTCTAAACACCACCCTGTTGACCTCTCCGTGGGGGTACTCCTTTGACAGGGTGGCAATAACAAATACCTTGCTAATCGGATTGATCAGCGCCAGCAATATGAGGAAACTGTTGAAAAAATCGTTGCCGTTAAAGAGTTCCATAACGGCTTACCATACTGTATGCATGGCGCCTCCGTCTATGGTGAATGAGTGTCCTGTTACGTAAGATGCGGCGGGGGAGAGGAGAAAGGCCGCCGCCGCACCAAACTCTTCCGGTTCCCCATACCGGCCTGCCGGGATCTGTGTTTGCCGCTTTTGCCTCACCGCATCTACGGGAATATCTTCTATCTCTGCGGCATTTTCATCCAGTTTTTTAAGGCGATCGGTGTCGAAATAACCTGGTATTATGTTATTTACTCTAATTTTCCGAGGGGCAAGCTCTCTGGAAAGGCTTTTGACAAGGCTTGCCACACCGCTACGCATGACGTTCGACAGGATCAGATTTGCAATTGGTTCTTTGATTGAAGAGCTGGTGACCGTTAGAATCCCTCCACCTCCGGAGGCGAAATGCTCCGCAGCCTCCCGAATAAGACGAATGGATGAGAGAAGCGTCAGTTCAAAGGCGTCCTGCCAATCTTCGTCCGAAAAATCTGAAAACCCTCCGGGAGGCGGCCCCCCGGCGTTGACTAAGAGCCCGCTTACAGGCCCTGCCGCCTTTGTCCCCTCTCCAATCCAGCGGCGTATTGAAGTGTATTCCCGCATTTCCAGCGGCAACCCGATACAGGTTACCCCGCTCTCTTTCGTGATTTTCTTGGCCGCGGCCTGGATCGCATCCTCGTCCCTACTGCCGATGACCACTTTGGCCCCCTCTTTAGCGGCTGCCATGGCCGTTGCAAAGCCGAGTCCCCGACTTGCAGCTGCGATAAATAGCGTTTTTCCCCTAAGCTTCAGATCCATACTCAAGCTCCTTCCTCTCTGCAGTATGAAAGCAATTCAAGGTTCTCCAAAGTCATTTCGCCTCATCCGCAAGGCTTTTCCGCTGAGACGATCTCTTCGGATGCCGATGCATTTTGCTGGGGTACCTGCAGCTCCAGCATTGATGTATTCCATCCCTATAGTCTGTTGCTTTACGGCCGCTTATCCTTAATCGCCCTAGGCAACTGACCATACCTCTATGGTAGTTTTTTCATAGATGCTTGGCAAGGAAAAAACCATCGACCATAATGGTGAGGTACAAAGGAGAAACACTATGGATCATGCTGCAACATACCTTACAAAGGTCGATATCAACTCGCTTCAGTTTAATCCCTGTATAGAGATCGGTAGGAACTGGATGCTGATCACAGGCGGGAGTCCCGATGCCTGGAATACAATGACCGCCAGTTGGGGGGGGATGGGACATCTCTGGAACAAGGATGTTTGCTTTATCTTTGTCAGAAGGAATCGGCATACCTGGAAATTTATCCAGGAAGGAGACCGCTTTTCCCTTTCTTTTTTCGACCCAACATGGAAGAAGGCCCTGGCTTACTGTGGTTCGGTATCGGGTCGGGATGTTGATAAAACAGTGGAAACGGGGCTGCAGCCGCTTGCTCTTCCGGGAGGTTCGGTAGCCTTCCGCCAGGCGAGGTTCGTAGTGGAGTGCCGGAAGCTTTATACCGGACAAATAGCTCCTGAGGGGTTTCTCGATCCTTCCCTCCTTGATAACTATCCCGAAAAACAGTGGCACGACATGTATGTCGGAGAAATAACCGGGATTTTTTCCGGCCGAACCGAATAGGAGTACCGGAATGTTTGACGGAATCGACCGCTTCATCGCCGGGACCCTTAGGCAATCGGCAAGCTGTCGCTTTGTATTCCCCAGCCAGGTAGTGGCCGATTCCCGTCTCGCCCGTGCCCTTCAATACGGTGCTGCGGCTGCGTTAAGGAAGGATCGCTTTATCAGCTGGGACACCTTCAAGGAGAAGGTGTTCGATGAATCCCGCAAACAACGCCCGGTGAACGGAGCCCTGCGTATGCTCTTTGCCACCGCCCTCCTTGATGAGAACAGTAAGAGCAGTCCGCCCCTTTTCCAGCGTCTTGTGCCTGTCGATTACGCCGAACTCTCCCGTTCCTATCGTAGCCTCGTCACCGCAATTCTTCCACGTCTCGACGGATTTCTGCGGGAGCTCGACGGCTCCGGTCTCAGGGAGCGCTTTCCCAGGGCGCTCATTACGGATATCGATCTGCTTGCCTCCCGTTATGGGCGGTTTCTGTCCGAACGGAATCTTTTCGAGCCGGGTGCCGCCCTGCCTGAACCGCGCCCCCTGCCGGGAATCAGCTGGATACTCTTTCCCGAGGTGCTGGAGGATTTTAGTGAATATGAATCCTCCCTTTCCCGCTGCGAAGAAATCAGAACCCTCGACACCGGTGATTACCTTCGGTCCGATGATTCCAATCACCCGGTTCTGCTGCGGTATCGAACGGCTGCCGCAGAGCTTGCGGCCTTGATTGAGCGGATTGCCGCCCTTTTACAATCCGGTGCGGATCCCAGGGAGATAGCGATTACCCTCCCCGACGATAGGGAGTGGCGCCCCCGCCTTGCGGCCGCCGCCGCCGATCGTTCGATTCCCTTGCGTTTTCGGGGGGGAGAGCCGCTTAGCGAGAGCGTCCCCGGGCGGTTTTTTCGCGCCTTGTGGGAGACCTCATCCGGTGACTGGGCCTTTGATCAGGTAGAAAATCTTTTCATGAATCAGGCAGTTCCCTGGCGCTCGGCCGGTTTGGTCAGACGGATTGTCCGTTTCGGCCGGGACTATTTTTGCCATAAGGGGGCCCGCCTCTGGGAGCAGACCCTCTCGCGGGCGGAGCGCCCGGTTCTCGCATCGACCTTCGTCTCCCTTCGGGACGGCATCAGGCAGCTTACCGGGGCAGAGAGTTTCGCCCTGCTCCGGGACCGAATGCAGCCCTTCCTCAGAACCCATATCGATCCCGATGGCTGGGCCGATGATGATCTGCCCGTGCTGCAGCGTTGTCTGGAAAGCCTCGGAGAACTTGCCGAAGCAGAGGCTTCCGCGGGCCTGGGCGAACTTGGAGCAGTCTTTCCGCTCTGGCTTTCCTATCTTGAAGGTCGCCAATACGTAAGACGCCAGGAGCGAATGGGTATTTCCGTCTATCAGTACCGGGTGTCCGCCGGTATCTCACCGAAGTACCATTTCCTGCCCGGTTGCGGACAGGAAAAAAGCAGGGTCCTTCTTCACCGTTACTCCTTCCTTTCGGAAGAAGAGCGCAAACAGCTTTCCGGAAGCGAAAAGGATCTCTCTTCCGCCTTTCTGGAACTCTATGCCTCGGCTGGAAGCGGCGCCGAAATCTCCTTTGCCGACGAAGGGTTCGGCGGACCCGATTTGCCGCCTTCGGAATTGATCGACTATGAAAGGCCTGGTGAACAATCCGGAGACGAGCGTTTCAGCGATCCTTTTACGCATGAAATCTTCTATTGGACCGGAGGGATGCTTCCTGCCAGGCTTTGGCCCCTGCAGCAAAAAGGACTTCTACGATATCTTGCCACCGGAGGGGCCGGCAAACGGGTCGATTTTACCGTCCGGAAGGTAGAGGACGTCAATCTGCTGCGAAGCTTACTTTCCCGTCTTTCCGGTGGACGGGATGAGATCGAAATCAGTCCCGCCATGCTTGAGGCCTTCTGGTCCTGTCCCTTTGCCTTTCTTGCAGATCGCTGTCTCAAGGCCAGAGAGCCGGAACTCGAACTGCGTTTTACCGATCCCCGTATTGTGGGAAACCTCTTTCATACGGCGGCGGCACGTTTTTTTTCCGATACATCTGCCGAGGATGCGGATGAACGGATGGAGCAGCTCCTTTCCAGGCTCTTTTCCAGCTGGCATCGAGGCCCGGAGCCGGTGCCTCTCCCTCCCGTTGCCGGTGCTATGGAACGCTTTGTCCGTGCCGGGGCAAAGGCATTAGTACGGGAGTTTTACGACCATTTTTCCTCCTTCCGTCCCATGGCTGTGGAAAAGGGGATGAAAAGCCCCCGAAAGGGTCGAGGTATCTCTCTGGAAGATGATCGGTGGAAGATAAGCATGAGCGGCCGTCCCGACTGGATCGGACGCAGCGCCTCCTCCTACCTGATCATCGACTACAAAAAGCGACTTTTCTGGAAAAAGGGACAGTTGCTACCCGATGACGAGAGCCTTCCCCAATCCTTTCAGATGGCCCTTTATCGGAGCTTGCTTAGGGAAAATGGCTTTGGCGAGGCTGCTGCCGCCTATTTCGATATGACCAGCGGCCTTTTTCAGCCGGTCTGCGGGACAGAAGAAAAACAGTGGTTCGATGATGAGCAGAGCCGCTTGCTTTCCGATCGCCTGGATCAGGCCCTCGATGCCATGACGGCAGCCCTGGAGGATGGAAGCTTTTTTCTCCCCTCCGGTCACTGTGACGGCTGCTCGCTTCGCGGGGCCTGCAGAATGCGGTTTCATATGAAGGATGTACGATGTCGATGAACCTTGATTCCGAACAACAACAAGCCGCCTTTACCGACCATTCCGCAGTCGTTTCGGCTGGGGCCGGTTCGGGAAAGACGACGATCCTCTCCCGCCGTTTTGTCTACCTCGTCGAGACCGGACGAGCCTCTGTCGATGAGATCCTTACCCTCACCTTTACCCGAAAAGCGGCCGCAGAGATGTACGAGCGGATCTACCGTGAACTGAGGAACACCGTCCCCGAGGCTGCAAGGGCCTATGACCAGGCAACGATTTCTACCCTCGACAGCTTCTGTGCCCGTATTGTCCGGGACAGGAGCGACCGCTTCGGAATCCCCTCGGATTTTGTTCAGGACGATCAGAAGGCCGAAGATATTGCCAGGGCGGCTGCCCTTGAAACCCTGCTTCGGCATCGTGGAAGCGATGCTCTCGAGCAGTATATCGATCTTTTCGGCTTCGAAGGGGTCCTGGAAGGGCTTTTTGTTGCCCTGGCCACCAGGTTTTTTACCTTTGCCGATACCGCTGGCATGGGAGAGCTTCTTGCCCGGCAGGAAGCACACCTGCGCAGCGAAATCCCCCGTCTGCTTTCCGGCCTTGATGCCCTGAGTCAACAAATCCTGCGCCTTGATCCCGGTGCTCATAAGCAGATTGCCGATGCCCATGCGCTCTTTTCCAGGCACGACATCGGCGAGCTCTTCGAAGCCGGTGCCGACCATCCGGATGATCTTTCGGCCCTTCTTTCCCGGCTTACGGCGGATTTGAAAAAGCCGAGGGGAAGAATTGCCGAGGGCAACGCCGATGCTCTCGAGTATCGCGACCTTGTGGAGAACTGGAGGGACGGTGCGGGGCTGGCGGCCTCTGCCGCGGAAACCCTCTCGGCCTGGCCCCTGTTTCAGGAGTTGGGAGAGGTGATCGATCGCTTTCGCAGCAGCTATGAGCAGGAAAAGCGCATGGCAGGGATCGTTACCTTTCGTGATGTCCCCGCCATGGCTGTCCGTCTTCTCGAGGAGGACCCGGAGTTTCGCAGCAGCTGGAAGCATTCCTTTCGCTATATCATGATCGACGAGTTTCAGGATAACAACGATCTTCAGCGTAAGCTTCTCTACCTTCTGGCCGAGAGGCCCGAACGGATGGAGAAGGGGGTACCTCGTGCAGATGAGCTTGTCCCCGGAAAACTTTTTTTTGTCGGTGATGAAAAACAGTCCATTTACCGTTTCCGGGGTGCCGATGTGGGGGTCTTCAAGCGTTTGGGGGATGAGCTGGTCTCCGCCGGAGGCGTTTCCCTCGATCTTTCCCGTAACTATCGGAGCGAACCGGCCTTAATCGTTTTTTTCAACGACTTTTTTCCCCGGGTTTTTGCCGATGCAGGCCACCCTTACGAAGCCAGATTCCGCCCCCTTTCCAGCCGGGAAAAAACCGAGGGTGTTTCTCCAAGGATTTCCCTTTTCTACTACCCCGGATCTTCCGAGGAGGAGGCTCTACCGGCCCCGGAGGCTGAGGCGTGGTACCTTGCCAGGCGAATACGGGAGATGGTGGAAGGAGGAGAGCTGACTATTGCAGGAGGGGCTGCAGATTACGGTGATATTGCCCTTCTGATGCGCTCCAGCGGTAATCAGATCAGTTTTGAACGGGCCTTCCGCCGCCTGGGCATCCCCTACACGGTGCAAAGCGCCCGGGCCCTCTTTCTTGAGGCCCCGGCGAGTGATTTTTATCAACTCTTACAACTGGCCCTCTATCCCGAGGACCGGCTTGCCTATTTTTCTCTGCTGCGGTCCCCCTTTGCCGCTCTTTCCGACGATGTGATCGCAGCCGTCATGCTCCGTGAACAGGCAATACATGCCGCTCCCTTTGCCCTTGACCCCGGTGATCCGATCCTGGGTGATGAGGGGGAGCGATATCGTCTTGCAGGCCAGGCCTGGCGAATGGTCAGGCAAGAGGCCGACCGGGTTCCGATTAGCGAGCTTATCCGCCGTCTGTGGACCAACTTCGGCTATCGTTATGCGGTACTTCGCAATCCCGACTACCATGTCTATCTCGAGTATTACGATTACCTTTTCGAATTTGCCCTTCTCGCCGACAGGCGGGGTGAGAATCTTGTTACCTTTCTTAGGTTTCTTCGAAAAAATCTCGGCAAATATGAGAAGGTCGAAGAGGTGGAACCCTCCCGGCAAGAGGAGCGGGGGGTCCGTATCATGAGCGTTCACAAATCAAAGGGACTTCAATTTCCCGTTGTCTTTGTGGCGGGCTGCGGATCAACCGGAAGAAGGGAACACGAGGGGGCTTCTCCCTTTCAGCTCCATCCCGAACTCGGAGTGACATTGTCGGCTCCATCCCGGGAGCGTAAGAGCGGCAAGGCCAATTTCTTCTACCGCCAGGGGCTTGAACTGGAGAACGAGCAGGAGGTCGCCGAGCTCAAACGACTGCTCTATGTTGCGGCGACCCGGGCCGAGTGCCATCTCTTTTTTTCCGGCTATCATGGCCGGAGCAATAGGAAGATGGATGGGTTGGGGCGTTTTGCTCTTTTGAATTGGATCGGAAAAGGGTTTGGTGCCGAAAGCGACCAGTGGGAGTGTGATCCGGCCTTTGAGGGCCGTATCGAAATCATCCCCCCTGTGACGATCGAAGAGATAGAGAGGAATGTAGTAAGCAAAAGACAAGGCCCGTCACTACCGGAAGCCGCGGAAAAGTATCGAAAAGCCGAAATTCTCGCCTTTCCCGCCCCTGTCGAGGCCTTCTCCCCCAGTCTTGTCTCCGCCGCAATATCGCGCCTTTCTGTACCTCAGACGTCGAATCTCCAAGGGCAACGGGATCTATCGGCTTTGGATAGTGAACTTCCGGCAGACCGTTATCTCGGAGGAGAGGAACGCGTTACCGCCTTCGGCTCCCTTTGCCATCGTCTTATCGAGGAGGGGATTACCCAGGGGGTGATAAAGGGCGATGTCCGGGAACTTCCCACACCTTTTCGCGCTCTTTCGGACAAGGCCTCCTCGCTGATTCTCGATACCGCCGTCGATCTTGCACGTGCTTTCATGGATTCTCCTTTCGGCCGCTTGGCGCGACAGGAGCAGCAGGCAGGAGGTTCGGTGAGCGAAGTCGCCTTTCTCTTTCTTACTCCCGCCGGCCGTTTTGTCGACGGCTCCATCGACCTCCTCCTTGAGAGAGGGCCGGACGGTGGAGCCGAGGCCGTGGTAGTTGATTTTAAAAGCGACCGGGGAGATGATCCTGAACACCATCTACCTCAGCTTGCCATGTATCGTGAGGCCGCTTCTCATCTGACGAAAAAACCGGTGCGGACCTTCCTCTGGTACTTGAGGAAAAAGAAGGCCGTCGAAATCGAGACCGATGGCCTGGATTGCGACGGCCTGATCGACCGCTATCTCGAGCTGAGTGGCCGGTAAAGACTTATTCTTCTTCGCTGAGGGCCTTTGCGATACCCGCGGCCACGGTCGCATTGTTTTTCACCAGGGCGATGTTCGCCGTAAGGCTTTCTCCTTCGGTAAGGCTTTTTACCTTGTCGAGGAGAAAGGGCGTGATTTTTTTGCCCCGAATTCTGAGGCGGTCGGCCTCTGCAAGGGCTGCCTCGATCGCTCCGTTTATCTTTGCCGTTTCCATGGAATGGGCCTCGGGGATCGGGTTGGTGATCAGAACGCCCCCTGAAAGCCCCGCCTTCCACTTTGCATCGAGGATTTGGGCTCCCTCTTCATAAGAATCGATTCGATACTCCAGCGAAATCCCGCTTGTTCTGCTGTAGAACGCCGGCAGTTCATCGGTACCGAAGCCAAGCACGGGAACGCCCATGGTTTCCAGATATTCCATGGTGAGAGGAAGATCGAGGATTGCCTTCACTCCCGCGCACACCACGGCCACATTGGTTTTGGCCAATTCCTGAAGATCTGCGGAGATATCGAAGGTCGATGGTGCACCCCTGTGAACGCCGCCTACTCCTCCGGTTGCAAAGAGCTTGATACCCGCCATGGATGCGGCGATCATGGTTGCCGCCACCGTGGTTGCCGCAGAAGACTTTTTTGCGAAGACCACTGGCAGATCTCTGCGGCTTGCTTTTACGATATCCTTTCCGGTGGCAAGAAAATCGAGCTGTTCCTTGCTGATCCCTATTCGAATAACTCCATCGATAACGGCAATGGTTGCAGGAACGGCACCTGCCGATCTGACGGTTTCTTCCAGGCCCTCGGCGGTTTCCATGTTCTGGGGCCAGGGCATGCCGTGACTGATGATGGTCGACTCGAGGGCAACGATGGGCTTCCCTTCTTCCGCCGCCTGGCATACTTCTTCTCCGAAGAGTAGGGGATATGTTCTCTCAACGGCCTTTGTATTAATGCGTTTCATCTATTCGCTCCTTCAGGCTGGATACGTTCATCTTTGGTGATACGCTTAGATCCGATTCCAAGGTGAGAGACGCAGCGGCAAGACCTGTAATCAGCGCCCGTCTCAATCCGGCCTCTGTTTCACCAAAGCTATTTCCCTCGGAAATGAGAGCGTAACAGAAACCTGCGGCAAATGCATCCCCTGCACCTCCCACATCATGGACAACGGTCGGCAGGGCCCCCATCGAAAAGGGCTCGATCCCCAGATCGGGAGGAGGAAGGAGGGACGCTCCGTCCGGCCCAAGGGTAACCACGCAGCCGCATTGGGGAATGCCATGCTCCCTTTGCCCTACAGGCTTTCCCGGGAACAGGGCCTGCCATTCGTCACGATTTGGGAAGAGCCAGCGGATCTTCGAAAGATAGGGGGATAACCGAATGGCCTTGGATACGGATACCGGGTCCGCAGCAACGGGTACCCCTGCTGTCTCCGCCCTTGTAACCAGCTCTTTGATGAGAGGGGTGGGAAGGTTCGCATCTATGATGAGAAGTGCCGCCTCTTCAATGGAACGAAACCAGGGCGCGGAGGTCTCGCATGTCAATCCTTCGGTTGCAGACATATCGGCGACTGCCATCACCAACTCTCCCTTTTCATCGAGAATGGAGAGATAGCATCCGCTTGGCTGCCTTGCGCTGCGAATGACGAGTGAGGTATCGATTCCGCTTTTTTCACAGCTCTTCAGGACAAAACGTCCTTGCGTATCCTCTCCCACGGCTCCGCACAGCCTTACCCCTGTTCCCAGCCGGGTGAGATTCTCCGCAATATTACGCCCTACTCCTCCGGCAGCAGTACTCACCCTGCCGGGGTTGGAATCACCGGGGATTGCTTTTGCAAAGGGAAATCCCTTTATATCTACATTGATACCGCCCGCAACGATGATGTTTTCTTTCATGTCGGCAGTATAGCCCTCCCTACGGAGGACGTGAAGTGGAATATCATGTGTGTGGATGATATCTTTAAGATATGAAACAGAGAACGAATTGCTATGTGATCATCACCATTATCATGTTTTCCGTCTGGGTTTTGGGTTGTACAACCCCTGCCGAGCATGAGGGAAAAGGAGAAAAGAGCGCCCCGGCTCTTCCCGATGTTTCAGGGGCCAAGCAAGAGGTGCCTGCAATAGCATTCTCTCCGCTTACAAACAGTGAAGAGCTTAGTGCTGCCCTCGGCGTTCCTCTTTCGGTGGAAACCGAACAGCGCGCCAATCGACACAACCCCGATGTGACTGATTTGATCATCACCTATACCTACGATGGTATCACCTTCGTCCTTCAACGATCAGGTTACGACGGGCGGGAGTTCCTCATGAACGTTTTACTTACCGGAAATGGGTGGACCATCCCCGAAGGGGTTTCGGTCGGTAACGACAGAGGGGACCTCCTCCGTAGCTTTGGTGAGAGCAACAGGGTGGAAGATGACCGCGTTATATATGAACGTCCTGCCTCTCTTGGGAGTTCGGCAATGGTACGCTACACCTTTGTTTTCAGCGGCGAGCGTATCAGCTCCATCGAGATATCGACCTTTCCCCTCTAAGGTTCATATCGAGCAGTTGCTGATCGCCTTGCAGATCTCTTCTGCATCCTGATCATCTATACCGAGATGGGTGACCATTCTGATGGTTCTTTCTCCCGAGGGGCCGCACACTATCCCTCTTTTTTTGAGAATTGCGGCTACCTGTACCGCATCGTGATTAGATGTGTCAAAGTAGAGGATATTGGTTTCGACATCCGCCGGATTGATCGTTGCCCAGCTTTTTTCCGCCAGGGCCTGGGCAATCTGGGATGCATGCCTATGGTCGTCGGCAAGGCGTTCGATGTGGTGTTCCAATGCGTAGATACCAGCGGCAGCCATGAATCCCGCCTGACGCATGCCTGCTCCGAGCATTTTTCGAATCCGTCGTGCCTCTTCGATGAATTTTGCAGAGCCGCAGAGAACCGCGCCGACCGGGGCCCCCAGCCCCTTTGAAAGGCAGAAGGTGACGGTGTCGACCAATCCGCAGTAGCGTTTCGCCGCTATTCCCTTTGCAATGCAGGCATTGAACAATCTGGCACCGTCCATATGAAGCAGAAGGTTCTGTTTCTTTGCAAAGTCGCTTACCGCCTTCAGTTCCTCAAGGCTCCAACAGCTGCCGCCTTCCTTATTATGGGTATTCTCCACCGAGATCATGGAAACGCGGGGCATATAGTAGATATCCGGCCGTAAATGCTTTGCAAGTTCGGTCGGATCTATGATACCGCGTTCTCCTTCCACCGGGACAATGGTTACCCCTGCAAGGGCCGCAGCCGAAGAAAGTTCGTAGTGGAGGATGTGGCTGTTTTTTTGAGCAAGGATCTCGTTCCCTCGACCCCCGTTTATCATCAGCGGAATGAGATTTCCCATCGATCCCGAAGGGATGAAAAGAGCGTCTTTTTTTCCGGTGATTTTGGCCGCAAGCTCCTGGAGCTTGATGACTGTGGGGTCCTCACCATAGACATCGTCGCCGACATCTGCACGATACATCGCCTTTCGCATGTCCCGGGTGGGAAGGGTGATGGTGTCGCTTCTCAGATCGTAGAATTTTTGTTTCATGGCCGAAATTCTATCACACTTTGCGTATCGAATCGAGGAGGGAAAAGAAGTTCGGAAAGGTGACGGCCACCGCCCCATCGTCGTCGATAATCACCTCTTCCCCTGCGCCCAGGGCTGCAATGGCCTCGGCCATGATCACCCGGTGGTCGCCGTGACCTCGGACGTTGCCTCCCGAAAGCCCCTTGGGCCCTCTGCCCGAAATAAGTAACCCATCTTCCATCTCCCTAATATCGGCACCCAGGCCTGTAAGTTCCAAGGCCATGACGGCGATCCTGTCGGTCTCTTTGATTCGGGCCTGGGGTACATTGATCAGCTGCGTTTCTCCCTTTGCAAAGCAAGCGGTCGCCGCCAGGGCAGGAAGGGCGTCGGGGATGGAATTCAGATCGAATGTGCCGCCGCAAAGGCCCTCTTTTGGTCCTTGGATTTCGATTCCCCCATCTTTAGGAGTAACGCAGCATCCCATCTTCTCCAGGATGGGAAGAACCATCTTGTCGCCCTGAATATCCGTGGGATCAAGCCCTTTAAGGAGGAGTTTGTCGCCGGTGATCGCCGCCGCACAAAAAAAGAAGGTGGCGGAGGAAAAATCGGCCGGAACTGCGGCGCTGAAGGGCCTGTAGTGCTGCCCTCCTGGGACCAGAAACCACTCTAAGCCCCGCCTTTGGTATTCGATTCCCTGGTCGTCGAGCCATTTGAGGGTCATCTCGACATAGGGGCGTTCGTAGAGTAGGGGGACCTCAATCTCTGTGCTCCTGCCCGAAGGGGAAAGAGGGGCTGCCAAAAGGAGGGCGGAGAGATATTGGCTTGTGGGACAGAAAATGGAGACTTTTCCCCCTTGCAAAGGACCTTTCACCGTGAAAGGAGCGCAGCCGGCCTCTCCCGATTCGGTGATTTCGACGCCCAACGCTCTCAGCGCATCGAGAAGAGGAGCGGCACTTCTCCGCCGTATCTGTTCATCCCCATCGAAGCTTACCGCCTTGTCCGAGGCCGCGGCAACGGCCGCCGCAAGGAAGAGAGAGGTCCCGCTGTTTCCCACATCGATATGTGCTTGCTTCATGGCACCGCCGGTACCCTCTACAATCCATCTTCCCTGCTCTTCCGCCACACGGGCTCCCAGACTGCGGCAGAGGGAAAGGGCTGCCCGTGTATCCGAAGAATCGAGGGGGGCCTGGATGATCGAGCGCCCCTGTGCGGCGCTTGCAATGAGCAGTGCCCGTATGGTGTGGCTCTTTGATCCGGGTATTTTGAGGCTTCCGGAAACTCTTCCTGGCGATACGATCCGTTTCATGGCGTTCGATTGTACGAGCATAGAACAACGGTGTCAAAGGTACTACAGTACTTCTATGGGTGATCTTCTGCTTTATCTGGCCGTTCCCCTTGTTATCTATCCTCTTGTAATCCGCTTTGTACTCACTCCGTTGGTTTTTTGGCGTCTGAGCTCCCGGCACCTTCCCGAGGAACTGGAATATATCCGCGACGGCTGGTCGGAGCCGAAAGAGGCCGAAGCGGTGGAACGAATCATCGACTTTGTGAAGGCCCGGCTCAGGCCTACCCAGCCCTTTCACCCCAGGCCGCTTGATGATGCCAAGGAGCTGATGTTGCTTGTCGGCAGGACCTATTATCCCGATGCGGGCCCTGATGGGGAACTCCGCTTGAATTTTTCCATTCGCAGATTGCTTGAGAGCGGCCTTTTAGCCTACGGAGATCTTGTGAAAAAGTATGGGGATAAGGGATGGTTCCGGCTCCTCTCCTCTTTTCCATTGAAATGGTTCTACCGCTACGGTACAGTGGACAGATGGCGGCGTCGCTTCTACAATTTTGTCCCGGTGAGAAAGGTAGCCTCCCTGCGGCTTGTAGGTCCCCTGTTTCGGCTCCTGCTCCTTCCCTTTCTTGGGGCGCCGGTTCTTATCCTTGCCATCATACGGAGCTTTTTGCTTATCGGTCTCCTGGAGGGGTTCAGCAGATTTTATTACAGCGAGCTGTTGATCCGCTTCGGTTACTATCTCCTCTATCTTTACTGTGATAAAGAGAGTCTGATAGCCGAACGATCCGGAAGGGTCAACCGAAAACAGGTTTCTGCCTGGGGAAAAATCGCCGAGTCTCTTTTACAGGAAAATGATCCGGAGATGCAGGCCGATGCGCGTTACCTTACTGCCCTTCGTCGCTATCGACGGCTCCTTGCAGCATGGAAGATAGACCCCGACAGGGTCGCCCTGCGTAGGGAGGCCTCGGCCCTGGACCGTCAGGACAACGTCGACTCCTTTGGTGAGTTTCTTTTGCGGGTAGCCCGCCGTCTTTTCCATTCGGGAAAGCAGGCCTTGGTTCGGATCGTTGATTCAGGGGCACCTGCCATAGAGGATGTGCAGCGAATGAAGGAACTTGCCGAAGCGGTTGGAAGTGCTTTCTACCCCGGTCAGGGACGACCAGAGTTGAATCTCCGCCCCGGGGATCTCATAGAGAGCGGCTATCTTGCACTTCTTCTTGCTTTTTATCGCCTCTACCAAATTCCGGGACTGCCTCAAACCCTTGGAGGAATTTCTCTCAACGTTGCCATTACCGTGAAGGGCCTGATTGAAGATGATTCTCTACGTTTCGCGGCCAAGGGCTTTCAAAGTGGTTGGAGGGCCTGGAGGGCGAGTCGCCGAGTTCGGCGGTTGGGACGGGTGATACGTACGGGAAGTGGCATCACCGGCTTTGCCGTCACCCTTGCCGTTCCCATTGCCGGGCAGGGGGTGGTTGATATGGCTCGTTCCTTTGCTTACCATCGGGTGGGTAGGCTCCTCTTACACCTCTACGGTCGCAGCCTTCTGCCCCGTAAGGGGTTTGATCCCCGATTCTTCGAGGCCTTCTTCCCCGGGGGGAACGATGACGCCTAAGTCTCTCCTTTTTGTCTTTCTCGATGGGCTAGGCATCGGTCGTCGGGATCTCGCCCATAATCCCTTTGTGGCTATGACTCCGAGACTCGACGCCCTTCTGGGGGAGGGATGGAATTTCGGTATGGTAGGGGAGCCTCCCGGTACCGTAGTGCTTCGCCGTCAATTGTTACTCGGCCATATCGATCCGGTTATGGGTGTACCGGGATTGCCCCAAAGCGCCACCGGTCAATGTTCTCTTATTACCGGTGTCAACTGCCAGCAGGAGATCGGCAGACATTGGGGGCCTCGTCCGAACAGTAGGGTGAGAGAAGTGATTGGCAGGGGAACGCTTTTTTCCGCGGCAAAGGCTGCCGGAGGCGAGTGCCGCTTCGCTGTTGCCTTTCCCGATTCCTTTTTTCAGGCCCTTGCCTCCGGACGGCGGATTCCCAGTTCTCTCCAGCAAGCCTTTCTCGATATCGACGGCAGGCTTCCCGATTACCAGGATCTTGTGGATGGCAAAGCTCTCTCCTCCGACATCACCGGGCTGGGATGGCAAAAAGAACTCGGTTATGGGGAAATTCCCCTTCTTAGCCCGGGGGCGGCCGCCGATCGGCTTCTGGTTTTGGCCAAGTCGGCCCGTTTTACCCTTTTCGAGTATTGGCTCAGCGACCACATAGGTCATCGGGGCAGTTTTGCGGAGGCACAGTCCGCCGTGGAAACGCTTGACCGCTTTCTTTCTTTACTTCTCGAAGCATCGGCCGAAGGCGAGGAGCTTTTGGTTCTTGTCACCTCGGATCACGGTAATCTCGAATCGATGGAACGAAAAAATCATACCGATCATCTTGTTCCCCTCCTTGTCGCAGGCCCGGGAGCCGAAGGGGCCGGTGGACTCGAAACCATTTCCAATGTTGGGCGGTGGATGCGCGACCTGCTTGCCTCTGATTGAGCAATCTTTTACCATGGACGGTACGGTTAAGGAGGCTACACGTGCGCTATTACATCATTACCGGTACCAGCAGAGGGATCGGAGAAAACCTTGCCAAGGCTGCGGCATCCGGTGGAAACGGTACGATGCTTTTTTGCATCAGCCGTGGAGGAAGCGAGGAGGTCTCGAAGTTTGTGGGAAATAGTGGTGCTGTTGTTAACGATATACGTTTTGATCTTTCGAAGACTACAGAAATCGACGACCTTGTCGAACGTATCTTTAGAGGAATAGATGCGGCACACTGCGAGGAACTGGTGTTAATTAATAATGCCGGTGTTCTTGAACCTGTCGGCCCTGCAGGCTATAACTCTACGGCGGCGGTCGAGCACCACATGAGGGTCAATCTGCTTGCTCCGATGCGATTGACTTCACTCTGTATCGCTGCCGCCGCCCGGGCCGCCATATCAGGCAGAAAGCTTGCTCTTCAGATTATCAGTGGTGCGGCACATCGTCCCTATCAGGGCTGGAGCGCCTACTGTGCCGGTAAGGCCGGCCTTGCAATGTTTGCAAGAACCGTTGCTCTGGAGCAGGAGGAGGAAGAGCACCCCTTTCTTTCTCTGGCCGTGGCTCCTGGGATCATAGACACGCGGATGCAGGAAGTGGTGCGAAGGAGTGATCCCCAGCAATTTCCCGATCGTGACGCTTTCGTACGCTATCATGAGGATGGGAGGCTTGATGATCCTCGTGAGACCGCTTCCTGGCTCATGAAAATCATCAATGATACTAGCTTGGAGAGCGGTTCGATTATCGATCTTCGTGAATATCGAAAAGGAGAGGTCCATGGATAATAAGGCTCTGATATTTATCAAACCCGATGCAGCCAGGCCCAAGGTTGTCGATTTTGTCGTGAAATTCCTCGATGGATGGGGGGTATGCCTCTCTGAGCCGGTTTCGGTACGGGGCACCACCATTGCGGCCGAGAGGACCATCGATAGACACTATTTCGCTATTGCCGGAACCGCGGTCGAGCGCAAACCCGTCGATTACACACTATCAGAAGATGCCAGGGAAGTCTTTCGGGGAAGTTTCGGCCTTCGTTGGGAAGAGGCCCTTGCATCAGGGCTTCTGCTGAATGCGCAAGAGGCCCAGGAACGTCTTGGCGGAATATCCGGAATCGACCTGAACGAGCTTTGGAAGGCAAGCAGGCAGGTGAAAATGGCCCCCGGCCTCTATGCCGGCTTTTTTGCCGACAAAGGCTGGTATGTAATAAACGGCTTCTATCCCGGTCAGCGTGAGGTTTTTACCAACCCCGATGCCCAGGTGATATTGTTCGAGGCCTCTTTTTCGCCGGAGAAACTCCACTGGGAAGAGTTCAGATCAAAGGTGATCGGGGCAACTGACCCTACAGCTGCTCCGGAGAGCTCGCTGCGAGGGCAGATCCTGACACGATATCAGGAACTTGGCATTGCACATCGCCCCGAGATGAGTCGGAACGGAATCCATGCCTCCGCCGGTCCTGTGGAAGGCTTGCGGGAGCGTATGGTTTGGCTCGGCCGCGACCCTTCCATCGATCCTCTTTCCCGAAAACTTATTGCCGAAGGCCTCAACCCGGGAGAGCTTGACCGTCTCCTTGAAAACGCAATGGTTTCGGTGAGTGGCAACAGGGGACCTGTTTTCGATCTTACCGAGGATATAGACAGCGACGAAGCGGCAGGGCGGCTTCGGGGGGTGGTTTTCGAGGAGTAAATCCTATGCCTTTTCTTTTTCATGTCGCTAATTAGCTCCACCCTTTCAAAAAGGTGATGTAACAGCTTCTTCGATGTGTTATATTTTAGATAAGATGCCGTTCAGCTGGAGACTCTTTCGTAAGAAAGCATTATTAGCTTTTGTTCTGCTGCTTGCCATACCTGCGTTGGCTTCTGCTCAAAGTCGAATGCCTGCGCAGCCGTCCTCCTATAGTGATTCCGTTTATTCTACGCAGAACTGGCTTATGACGGGATATCCAGCCGCTTCTGCCGGAGATCGAGATCGGGTTAATGTTATCTTTTATGAGATTCCGAACACGATTTCCGGAACAATTTATTTTGCCATACGTGATCCGGGGAACGATGGAACGCATCCCGATTATTCGGGAACTGGGGGACATTTTCGAGTCGATTATTACCTCTATGGCGGAAGTGGTGCTTATTCCGACACAACATCCCGCCTGCAGGATTATTCCGGCAGTCAAAGCAGCGCCATTGCTGCAGGAACGGAGCTCGATTCATATACGGCCGATACGGAAACGGATAGTTCCGATAATGGCTGGGTCTATTTTACCGGAGTCAGCCCTTCCGAGGGCGAAAAGATCGGAAACAAATATTATTTCAAGATTGCGATAATCGGACAAGCCGAAAATGTTTATCAAAATGCCTTTCAACTCGATGTTTCTTATTCCGACAGCGGTTCTCCCTCGGGTATTGCTTCGGCCAGGGCTTTTGCTTTTAATCTGACATTTGGGATGACACATCAATCCGGCGATTCCTCGACAATAGGCGACTGGAGTTTCTATCCCTTTGTGCCGGACGAGGCTACGGATAGCCTGACTGCAAGTAACTATAGCCTCGGCGGTAGCTTCTCCCCGGCGCCTACGGCGGAAATGTATACCTATGACGATACATCGGCCGGAAGCGTAACCGTATCCGATTTTCCATCGGGGAGCGCTTCTACCGATTTTTCTATCGGAACGGAAACAAATCGAACCTGGAAGCTGGTGATTTCCGAGGCCGATACCTCGAATGAGGAGTATCCTGCCGATGTCTGGTTCAATAATTCGAATTCAGGTGAGGCTTACCGAATCTACTCGGCAAAATATAAGCCCCCGGCAGCAGACCATGTTTCGGTTGATGAGGCAGATGGAGCCGCTGTTTCCGACGGTAGCGACACCGAACGGATCGTGTTTCAAATCGTCGATTCTTCGGGGGATCCTGTTCCGTATGAAAAGAATCTCTATATATCGCTGAGTGGTTCTATGGGTGGCTCTCCCGAAATTGCCGATGCATCCGATACCGATCAAAACCTTCCCGCATCGACCGCCGTCATCACAACCACTTCGGACGGAATGGGATGGATCGACATTACGGACGCGACCGAGGAAACTGTCTCGGTTACGGTTTTTACCGACGGCAGCTCTACGGACGGGAATCGAACGGCGAGTAGCTTATCAGGCACAAACGAAAGTGGTTCGGTTGTCTTTGCCGCCAAGACCTTACCGTCGATGATTTCGGCCGGCAATACGACCTTGGATGTCGGCACAGCTTCGGCTGGTCCTTTGGCCAATATTGTGATTACCGAAAATGAAGCTGATGCCATTACTACGACGAATGGTTTGAGAATCAAGCTACCTTCGGCCTTGAGCGATACCTATTTCGATACGACGGCAACCCCAACCCTCGATACAAGCGGCAATAGCAGCGGTGCCGTCGGCTCTGTTTCCTTCGAGGGAGGGGCCGGCACCGAGAATGTGATGGTCATAGCTGTCACGACCGCCTTTACCGCCGGAGATTCGGTTACGATATCGGGGGTGCAGCTTGATACCGGGACTGTTTCGGGCAATGGGAAGCTCCTTCTCTCGATCGACGGTGGAACGGACTATCTTGTTCGGGATAGCAAGGTTGTTACGGTCATGGATACAAGCAGTAACACCTGGCTCGGAAGCTCCGGAACGAATTGGAGTACCGACGGTAACTGGTCCCTCGGAACTGCCCCTACGGCCGGCCAAAACGTTACAATAAAAAATGTCAGTAATGAACCAGTACTGGACGCCAATACAGCCAATCTTGCAGATCTTATTATAGAAGAAGGTGCATCTCTTGATTTGTCGGGTAACGACCTTACTGCCGATTCCGTAACCAATGATGGGACGATCCTGCTTCAGGGAGATGAGGGCGTAACAATAAACGGCAACACCTACGATGCTATTGCAGATTTCGACCCTGCAAGTGGTAGCGTCGAGTATTACGGCTCCGGCTCCTATTCTTCTCTCGCTTTCGGCAACACATACTACGATCTTACCATTTCAGGCGGAGGAAACTACGCTCTTGGGGCGGCTCTCACCGTTGAGAACGGTCTGACTGTCTCTTCTGGAACCCTGGATGCCTCGGGAGGCGCCTACGATCTTCTCCTCGAAGGCGATGTTGATTTCAGCGGCGGTGCATTCTCCAAAGGGACGGGAACCTTTACCCTTCAGGCGGCAGATGCCCAGAGTCTTGATCCTAACGCACAAGACCTCGGGGCTTTCCTTGTGACCGGTAGCGGAACTGCCGTTACCCCTTCGGGAGATCTTACCGTGGATTCGCTTACCATTGATTCCGGTGCCTCTTTGACGATTGGGACGGGCATCAGCGTCGATGTGGGAAGTGGTGCGCTTACCAATGCGGGAACCCTCATAAGCTCAGGGGCCATTACTGCAGGAGATTTCTCGTCTACCGGGACCTTTACCAATTCTGCGGCCAATACCATCTCTGCATCGGGCGATGTCGTCATATCAGGAAGCTTCGGTGGTACTTCAACCGACAACACCTTGACCATGAGTGGGGACGGAACAAGCCTTGACACCTCGGAAAACTTGGGGAATCTGAGCGTCGATCCCGGTAGTGGCAACATCGTTTCCCTTGCAAATAACGCCCTTGTTCTCGACGGTGATCTTGCCATTAACAGCGGAAGCCTTAAGGTAGCGGGGCTTGGCCTCACCGTCTCAGGCTCTTTTTCCAATTCCGATACCCTCGGCTTTGCCGGTGGAGAGAGTACGGTATCCCTTCCCTCGTCACCGATACCCGGTACGGTGCACTACTATGGCAACAGCAGCACCACTGGTTTGGTAGGAGGAAATTCCTATACCGATCTGCTGTTCGAAAACAGCATCGATACAAATTCTGTTACCTGGACGCTTTCAGCCGATCTTTCCGTGTCCGACATGCTGACAGTTGGCTCGTCTACCACCCTTTCCACAGGAGGGAATAATGTAACGGCGAGTGGGGATCTGGATGTAAGTAGTGGAACGCTGGACGCGGGAGGATCCGGGACGATTACGATAGGAGGAGATGTCAGCTTCGGAACGCTGACTGGCGGATCGGGATCGACGCTGGAGCTTGACGGGAGCAGTGCCCAGGCTATCGTGCCGAACGGACAGAGCTTTGGAGCGGTGAACCTAAGCGGGAGCGGAGGAGTGACGCTGAGCGGGACCGGGAGTTTCCAGTCGCTGACGATAGCGGGAGGAGAGAGCCTGACCCTGGGAGGAGGGGCGGTAACGACGGGGCTGACGGTGAACGGAACCGTGACGAATGGGGGAAGCCTCTACCTGAACAGCGACGATGCCGGAGGACCGACGAGTCTGTCTATGGCGGACGGGACGACGATAGCGAACAGCGGAGTATTGCAGGTGGCATCATCCACAGGGGCGGTAGAGCTGTCGAGTCCGGGAACGACGACGCTGACGGGGAACGAGCTTGACGTAAACGGAAAAAGCCTGAACCTGGGGGGATTTGAAACGGCGGTAGATCATACCCTTGGGGCGGGAGATACAGTAACGCTGGTGGGAGATGCGACGTTCAGCGGAACGCTGACGCTGAATGGGACGGGGGCATCGCTGACGACGGGAAACAATACACTATCGACGGGAACGCTGACACTAACGGAAGGGACGGTAGTGGTAAGCGGGAGCGGGGATGTTGATGCGGGAAGCGGGGCGGTGACGGTCGGAGCCAGCGGTGTGATGACCTTCAATACGACGGGAAGTCCCGCGCTTATAAGTGGAGACTTTACAAGTAGTGGAACGGTGAACAACAGCCAGACAACCTTGGTGAGGGCGTCTGGGGATGTGGAGATAGACGGAAGTTTTGGAACGCCTGCGAACTCGACGATAGAGATGAGCGGGGCGAGTGCGACGATCAACACGGTGGTGCAGG
>NZ_KB899442.1 GCF_000378205.1 Sediminispirochaeta bajacaliforniensis DSM 16054
CACATAATCAAACGGAGGTCTTCCTCCAGGTCCTTTTGCTTCTTTACGAAAGGCGTTCTTGAGAATCGGACGAAACATTTCCCAATCGATGTATTCATCCAACTTCCGAAGCGGGTCTCCCTGTTTGCTGATTTCTTCCAAACGAAAATCTTCATCAAAAAAGCCTTTTTGTTGTGCCATCTTTCCTCCTCCTGTAAGGAGAATATCAACAATTACAAAATTTAGGAAATCCCTCTAGTTTTTAGAGGTGCCCTATTATTATTCTGGTGAAAACGCTTATTTGCAGGTTACGAAGACACAATATGCGAATGCTCGTATTTTTGGGATTCGTGTATTTGTTGGCGATGTTGAGTGGATAACTAGTGACTCGACCAAAGGTCATGATAGGGATGGCACATGGACAATGCCCCTTTCGAATTTATCGCCGAATTTAATTAATGACGTACCGCTACTAATACAAATCGAAATACAGGATCTGAAAAAAGGCAATAAATGGCATCGGCTAACAATAAATACTACCCACATCTACCGTGACACCATTCCTCCTGAATTCGCTCCATTAGATGTTAGTCACCTGCCGCAGGAATCCGGGGGAGAGCTGAATCCCGCTGATTGGTATACGGATGAGCATGGAAGAGAGTGGAATCGTATCGGTGTGAGTGTGAGTGCCGGGGCGAGTGATGATGGCGCTGGCATCGACGAGGATAGCTATCAATACAAGATCGACGAGGGAGCGTGGCTTGCCTGTTCTGAGAACCAGGAAATAGAGATCCGAGAGAGCGGGATCCACACCGTAACCTTTAAGGTTTCCGACCAAGTAGGCAATGTGGGGACCACCTCTACGGTGGTGTATATAGATAAGGATGCGCCGAATCTGAGTGTTGCAAATCCTTCATCGGGATGGTCAAAGGATGCGGTGCTGCTTGTACCTCATGTGGATGATGAGCACTCCGGTGTTGATGAGGATACGCTTCAGTATCGGATGCGCTATGGTGACCCTGATGAGATAGTGGGGCCATGGAGTGATTGTGAGAATGGAAAGGATCTCACAATCGAAAGAGATGGGCTTATCACTGTGGATTTCCAGGTTCGGGATCATGTGACAAATCAGAGTACTGCAAGCACGACGGTCAAGGTTGATAAACAGGCTCCGAGCTTTCATGTCGAGAGCTACCAGAAGTCGGATTCCGATGGTAGTTTAAGTGCCTTTGACACGGATCTTTGGTCGAACCAGACGGTGGTTCTTCGGGCGGCTGCAGAGGATCAGGCAGGCCTTTCGGGACTGGCGGAAGGCTCTTTGCAGTATAGTCTTGGCGGAACGTCTGGTCCATGGAACAACTATACGGCGGGCGATGATGTCGAGATTGCTGGTTCTGGAATCACCAATATAGCCTTCAGGGCTTTTGATGTTGCCGGAAATAGTACGGTCAAAGTGGTTCCTGTTAAAATAGACCGGGCTGCTCCAGGACTGACTGTTCAGAACATGGGGAAGGCCTTTATTCAAGATGGAACGGGCCCCGCTGCCCGATCATGGACAAATACAGATGTGGCATTATATGTGGGGGCAGTCTCTCCGTCTGCCGATAATGAAACTCCGCTGCTCCAGGTCCTTGTTGATAATGGAGAGGGTTCTGTTGCACCCCTGGCCGGGAATGCTCGTTATCGAATCAACGGCGGCACCTGGAACGACTTTACCGGAAAGGTAACGGTAAGTGGACAGGGTCGACAAAAGATCGATTTTTCTGCATCGGATGAAGCTGGCAATGAAACGAATACTTCCACGCTTTTTTATATCGACAAGCTATCGCCTGTCGTGGATATCAGTTCGTCGGGAGTGGAAGCAGGGCAGACAAGCACTTGGCAGAAAAAGCTTGTATACGAGGTGGCGGCCTTAGATGAATCGGAAGACGCTTCCTATGATCCTGATCGCTGTTCTCCGATTGATGAAGCCAGTTACAGGTGGAGTGTGAAAAAGTGGGATGGAAATGCCTACCAAGCCTGGAGGAGTGGGAACGGTCGTGCTGCAGAGGTCGAAAAGAACAATACGGCCGTGGATGGACGCTATTCTGTTACCTACACCGTTTCCGATATAGTTGGGAACAGGGGGAGCGGTACCGGCTTTGTAAAAATCGATCGAAATGGGCCCGACGCTCTTGCCTATACCGGTAACGGCTGGGTCAATACGATATCTGCTCAGGATTTCAGTGCCTCGGATGCTCCCGGAGGTAGTGGTGTTGATCCCGAATCCTGGCGCTGGAAGGAGGGGGATGAGTGGAAAGAGCTCTCCTTGCTAAGCCAAAGCCTTGAGGAGGGAATAAATGTGGTGCTGGTGAAGGTTGCCGATAAGGCCGGCAACGAAGGTGAGGAAGCAGAAGTAGCGATTCAATTTGATTCGATTCCTCCGGAAATATTTCCCGTACGAATGGATGGAGATGAGCGAAAAACACTTGAGGTAAAACCGACAACCGGCTATTACAATGATTCGCCTTTTCTTTTCACGGCCGAGGTAAGCGACCCTATTCCGGCATCAGGGAAACATTCGGGTGTAGCGGCCCTTTCGTATCGTCAGAACGGAACGCTTCAGGATTGGGATGGAAGTCTGCTCGAAATTGATGCGGAAGGCAGCTACGACGTTGTGTTCTATGCAGAAGATGGGGCGGGGAATACCAGCTCGGCGGAGGTGCTATGTGTTATTGACCGGAGCGATCCTGTGCTCTCCTACAGCGGCTTACCTGGTGGTATATCAGAAATTTCAGGATGGACAGATGCCGCATCGGTAGTAGTGAGCGCAGTCTGCAATGACGGTTCGCTTTTGCAGGAGGAGAGCTACGCATATTCCCTCGACGGCGGTCTGAATTGGACGGCCTACACCCCTTCCGGTGGTGTAGAGGTCGTGGATGAGGGTATTACGTCGATCTGGTTTAGCGTCTCCGACCTGGCAGGAAATACTGGAAATCTTAAGGCCGAGGTGAAGATCGACAGAAGCGGGCCTCGGGTAACGGCTGGAAAGGTGAGCAGGTTCCTTAATGGAGACGGAAATCTCATTGTCGAAGGCCTTGCCGCCGACGACGGAGTTGGTGTCGGACTTGCAAGTAGTATCTCATACGAATATTCCATCGACGGTTCTTCCTATATACCCCTGGCTGAGGATGGAAGGATAGCACTTGATAAGGATGAGTTAAGCGAAGGGCTTCATACCATCCTCATCAGCGGGCAAGATCTACTCGGAAATAAGAGTCGTGATAATGCTTCTGCTGCCACGGATCTCTGGACAGGAAGCTTTGCCGTTGATAAGAGTGCACCAACCCTTACTGGAATAAAGGTCAGCGAGGATATAGGGGGAGGAGAAAAGCGATATCTGGAAGCGTATGAGTATGCCTTATCCGACTATGTTGATATCGAGATAACGGGAGAGGATTATTATCTGCATTCCGGAGGTAAAAAAGCAGAAGGTGAGCTTGTCGGATTTGATTATTACCTGTCGAATGAGCCCGTCGACCCTGATAATGGAGATTTTCATGAGGAACAGAAAGGACTTTCTCTTGAGGACCTCAAGGTCGATACAGGCCCGAACTATCTCTATCTCAGGCTGATTGATGCGGGAGGAAACCGGAGCCTTCCTGCTGAGCGGATCATTCGTCACGATAACGGCCTTCCCGCGACGCCGAAAATAGAGGGACTTACCCATCCGGAGGCAAAGCTTGTCACCGATGCGGCTCCCTTTGACCATGCGACGTTCCGGATCATTGCACCTGAGGAATCTGTCAGCGGTTTGAGCGGCTTTGCCTACACACTTTCGGTTGGTGCCGGAACGGACTGGAGGCTTCTGAGAGGGGGAGAAATCGACGCTTCGGGAGAAAATATTGAATGCACCGAACTTGAGGATAATGAGGTAGGTGAATTCTATCTTCTTACGGTGCGTTCTGTTGGGGGAAACGGCCGTGAGAGCGGGGCGGCGGAATATCAATTTCGCGTAGATACCTCTCCCCCGGAACACTTGCGGGTCTATGCACAGCCGCAAAGCAATCCTGTGCAGTGGTACAATCAGCAGCGCAGCACGATTGGATGGGATACGCCGGTGGATATGACGGGCGTGAGGCGGATTTACTACCGGATAGCAACGACAGAGATTGTGCTGCCTGAGGATGATGAGACTTTGGAAGCGATGGATCTATCCTCCTGGAATACCACCACGGACGATACCATCCTGCTATCCCTTGGCGACCTATCCGAAGAACCTTCAGGGGCTTGCTACATAGCGCTTGTGGCAGAGGATTATGCCGGTAACCGCGATGGATCGGCGACCTCCTTTTTCTACGATCTTGGACTTCCCACTTTTGGTGACAGCGGTGAAGATGCTGAGGTGCAGCTTATCGACAGTGATGCGCAGCTTCGAAAAGCAACCATCGCCTGGTCGGCCGGAATTGACGATGGAGATATTGTTCGCGAGCATGTAAAGCTTGCCGCTTTACATGCGGAATCAGGAACCCTTACGACACTATCCCAGTGGACTTTGTGCAATGAACCCAAGTACACCTTTTACGGTCTTTCCGACACTGTTACCTATATTGCATCCGTGCGTCTGAGTGACAGAGCGGGCAATAGTGTACAGAAGTCCTGTGTTTTTACCCTTGACGGAGAGATGACGGAACTTGATATTCCCATACCCTTTCGACACAACTATGACGGTTTTGTGGTAGAAGGCACCCAGATGAGCCACAGCGGAGGTGTCGATGCACATCTATTGTTGCCGGAAAATATCATCCTGTGTTCGTCTGCTACAGGAGAGAGATTTTCCGAAGTGACATTGACAGATGCCGATCTTGAAAATGGGCTATACGCCAGTGATCCCTCTACTCTGTTTTCTTTTATCGCCAACGGTTTCGTTTTCCAGGTAAACGGACTTCATTTCTCGGAAGAGGAGGGGCTCTCTTTCGATACTGCGGAATACCGGCGGGAAGAATTGATCGATGGTGAACAACAGGAAGTCTCCTACGATTACGGTCCTATTGTCGTCAGCTTTCCTCCTTTGACATCCATCCTCTCTTCCGGCACTTATGCACATGGACAGGCTGGCTATCATTTTGAAAATGAAAGCTGGAGTTTCGACGATATCCATACAACAAGGATGGGGGGGGGCTATCGGTGGCTTGACAGTGGTACGCTTTCGACCCTTTTCCTTGAACATCGGGGTGTGATGCTCTTTGAGGAAACAAGCGATGGCTTGCCGGTCTATGCGCTTCCGGTGAAAGCAGCCGCTGTAGACAGCAGTGATACCGTTCAAGCGGGAACAATCGATCACGCTTTTTTTCTGCAGCCCATTGGTGGTGATGGGGTAAAACTTCGAGTTGAGAGTGCAAAAATAAAAGAAGATCGTATTATCATTCTCAAGTCGTTTCTCCTTTTGCCTGCGGGCTATGAGCCGCGGGAAGTGGTGGTGGAGAATTACGCCGTCACCTCGGAAGGAAAAATCGATGCCGATTCCTATCCGGATTTTCGGAGTGGTGGATTCCAGTTTGAAAGTAATGAACAGTCGGCTACCTACCGTTTCGGAGAAAACAGTCTTCGCTTTATCGATGGTGTACTCTATGCTCAAAACGGTCATGTCGACATAGCTCGGGGCGATGGGACTACCCTTAGCTATGAAATAAGTCGGCTTGCAATGGGAAATGACGGAGCGGATTGGCGGTTCGATGCACCGGTATCGGGGGGTGTTTCTTTCACCATTCACGATTATCTGATTGAAAGCGAGCATGCTGTATTGACCGAAACCGGTATGCTGCTTAAGCAGGCCGATATTGTCAACATTCCGCCAGCCTTCGGCGGTGGAAGCTGGCGCATAGAAAACCTTGGTATCCGCTTAACCGATGAAAGCATCTATCGGGCGGGAGTCTCGGAGGAAGAGATTGGATTTCTTTCCCCGGAAGGCGGCTATCAAGGAGAGGTGTATCTTCAGGGGCTTTCGCTTACGGATGAAGGCCTTTTCGCACCGGCGATCGACCTGGTAAGTCCCGATGGCATTGGACCAAAACGAATTCGTTTTGAAAAAATAGCCTTGGTACTCTCCGGTGATAGTGCTGGAGGCGGCTATATGGGGACGGGAACACTTGCTCCGGGGCTGGAACGCCTTGTTGTCGGAAATTATTCCTGCGAAGTTTCCGATGTAGGCTTCACCGGTACGGCAGTTACGGTTGGATCGCTGTCTGTTCCCTTACCGGAAGAGGTCGAACAGGTGGAAACAAAGCTGTCCAACCTGATATATGGCGGCGAGGGAATTCGGCGCGCTGCAACGGGGAATGAGGTCCTCAATTTTTCAAGCAGCGGATGGAATTTCTTTCTCACACAACTGGAACTTAATGAGGAAGGCCTTGGCGGCGACGCCGCGCTGGTGCTGCCTGAGGGGCTCGGCGGAGAACCTGGCTTTTACCCTGATTTTCGGCTTTTTCCCTCTGGCGCATACGAAAGTGGAGAGCCTTTGACGCCACTGGCTCTTCTGTTGAATGATGTGCCGGTGACATTGACGGACAGCACGATAGAAGGTGATGAGCTGATTGCCGAAACAGCGGTGGCTACAATAGGGGTACTGGGTGAAGAACTGAAGATAGAGATCCCCGGCCTGCGCGTGAACAGTAGTGGCGATCTTATTGAATCGGGAAGCTACAGCGGCCACAGGAGTTTTATATCATCCAATAACTTTCCCGGGGAGATCGAATCTTGTGCCTTTGCGGCCAGTAAAGAACTGCATTGCAGGGGGCGGGTATCCTTTACCGATGGAATGGGAGAGGGGGCCTCTGCCGAGTATTCCGGCGATAGCTATTTCACGATTGACGGGTACGGTAATATCCTTGCCGGGGAAGGCAACAACGCTGTCGATTACCGCTACAATGGGTGGCGGATTACCGGAAGCGACTATGCATTTGATTATAATGGACTGCGCATTGGCAGAAATCTTATTACGATACCAAATACGGGTAAAAAGGCGGAGATAGGCGAACTTACTTACTATTCCGACGGTACATTGGGTTGCCGGGGATACGGACTATCCCCGGTCGATCTTCCCTTTTTCGGTGGAGAATTCTCCGGACAGGATTTTGAATTTAGCGATGAAGGATTAAGCGCCTCTGTTTTTATTCAGCTTGCTCCCGCATTAGGCGGGGAGCGTATCAACTTTCAATCGGTTACCTTCTATCCCGACGGAAGCTTTTCAAGCGATACGGTGGTTCGATCCGTCAAGTTTGAACTTGGTGGATGCACTCTCCTTTTTGAAAACCTCTTTCTGACCAAAAACGGACTTCAGATCGGAGATGTAAGCTTTACCTTGCCGCAGGCACTTGAAGCCGATCCCTTGCGGATACATGGCGTGAGAATCGACAATAACGGAAATTGGCAGATCGGCAGTATCGATCCAATCGATATATGGGGTATGACCTTCACGCTGGACGGCCTGGCATTTGAGGAAGGCATTATAGATTTCAGCGGCAGCGTACTGCTGCCGAAAAACTTGCCAGAGGGGCTCGGTGGGAAACGGCTTGCAATTAAAAGCTTCCGGATCTCTACCGGTGGAGAGCTTCTGGATCTTGACGTTTCCCTGCAAAGCACCTTTACCTTTTATCTGACCGATTCATGGAAGCTCGAAGTCGGCACACTATCGCTCGAAAAGCGTGAAGATGGTGATATTTGGCTTTTGATCAAGACAGGGCGCCTGTATTTTCCTCCCGGTTTTATTACGAAGTCGGGAAGAGTCTCGAATCTCGGCATTAATATCAGGACTGGAGCCTTTGATGTTGAGGGCATTGCCCTTGAAGCACTCGATTTCAAGTATGCCGGCTTGACATTTCGGTTTAATGAAATAGGCCTTAATCAAGATGAGTATGGCTTCGGCCTCTCCTTCAAAGGTTCTGTTGCACTTCCCAATTCCGATGCACTGCCTTCTCCGATACGGGGTAAAGTACTCACTGTAGACGCCTTTGAAATGAACGGCAAGGGAGAGGTTGTAAATATAGCTGCGTCGGCAAGCGGGGTGAACGGAACATTTTTTGATGCCCTGACTCTTCAGAATGGTACGCTCGGTTTCGGCCGTGTCGATGGTGATTTTATCATAAGGATTGGAGGAGATATCCTGTTGGGAGATATCTTTCCCTCAGGGATTGCCGGTCTGCGCATGAATGATGCGGAGATAGGATTTACTATCAATACCTGGGAACTGCTCTCCATCAATGCTGTTTCAACGCCAAAAGATATTTCACTATTTGGGGTGACAACGATAGCCGATGCGCAACTTGCGATCCACAAAGGCGAAGGAGCGAATAGTTTTTCACTGGGACTTTTGTCCGGACATTTAAAACTTCCCGATGGCCTTCCAGACTATCTGGCGGGAGAAGAAATAGATATTAGCTCATTCATCATCAACTCGGAAGGAAAACTTGAAAGCTTTGCATCTTCGTTTTCGGTACCGGAACGAAAGACACTTTTCGGCGGGGTGAAGGCTGAAGGGACAAACTTGTCTGCAGTGTACGATAAGGTAAATGACCGGATTGTCTTTGATCTCGGAGGAACCCTTATACTTGATTCTTCTTTTCCTGTGGGGATAGCCGGAACCTCTTGTGCTATAAAAACCTTGCGGTTTGATTCCGATGGAAATATCGAAACCATCGATGTTCGTGCCGATATCGTTGATCAAAAACTTTTCGGTACCATGCCGATAGCGGATGGGGCCGTTGCGCTCAAAAAGGATGCAGACTCCAACAGCCTGGTTACCTCGGTTTCCGGAACACTATCGCTTCCCGTCAGCTTTCCCGGTGGCCTATCGGGACTGCCTGTAGCAATTAGACAATTCTCCATTGATTCAAACGGAATAATTACAGCGCTTGATATACGGGTCGATGATCTTGATACGGAACTTTTCGGTGGGGCTTCTCTTTCTGCCTGCAGTCTGCGGGCCAGAAATGGATCAGATAATGAAATTCTCTTTGATATAAGCGGGAAAATTCTTCTGCCTTCTGCTTTGACGTCGGTATTGGGAGGCCTTGGGTCTGTAGATATTGAAACCCTAACGCTTTCAAGCCGGAAGGGCATTACCGATTTTAAGGCCGGAATCGGCAACAAGATCGAATTCGACTTATTTGCCGGAATCACTGCATCCAGCGATGCACTCTACTTTAATGAAAATGGTGTCTCGTTGGCCGGGACCCTGCGCTTTCCCGACAACTTTTATGAGGGCCTTGCAGGGGTAACCATCGAACTGAAATCCCTTGATCTTGACTGGGACGGATCGATATCGAACATAGAAGCCGGGCTCAGGAAGGTGAATATTGAACTTCTTGGTATGCCGTTGGAGATGCGTGATATCGTTTTTGATGACGATGGTATCGGCATAGACTCGGCAGTTATAACCCTTCCGGCAATTTTGGGCTACAAGGATTTCGGCCTTAGGAATGTGCGTATCGACAGGAACGGACAGTTTCACGGGGATTTCATTGTTCCGGATATGGAGTTCGATGTAGCGGGATTTACGTTACTCCTTATCGATCCTTATCTTGATTTTGAGCATAAGGCGATCTGCTTTTCGAAAACACGCTTGATTACCCCGGCAATTGTAGGGGGATCTACCCTCGACATAAACGATGTTTCTATTGGAAGCGAAGGATTCCGGTTCAGTGGGATTGGTTTTGGCCTGCCTGAGTTTACGATTGCAGGGGGATTGAGCTTTAGTCTTTCTGCAGACTTTGCCATAAACGACGGTGAATACTACATTGCCGCCGAAGGGCTGGCACGTATTCCCGGTCTTGGTGCTTTGGATGCCATAGCCTCTTTTACCAATGTGTCCCATACCTATCCCTGGGGATTGAAACGGGCATATTTCTCCTTTGAATCGGACGCACTCGGAATACCCTTGGGGCCCACGGGTTTGTTTATGAACGGTATCGGAGGAGGTCTTGCCTTTGGCCCTCCCGATGAGCTTCCCCCCGATATTAGACCCTATTTCGATGAGGGAACAAGAATCCAGATTCACGTATCTATGATCGACGGTTCAGGTGGAAACATCCTTAGAGGTTCAACTGATGTCTGGCTTGATATCTCCAACTGGGAAATCGCTTTGGAGGGGAATGCCCATGTTTTGCATGGGATGATACATTCCGAGCTCCTTGCGGCGATAACTAACGATGTACTGTATGGAAGCATTGAGGTTGAGTTGAAGTTTGTAGATGGGCGTGTGGAGCTTTGGATCTATAAGGACGGGAAAAAGACCAAAATTGCAGGACAAGGAGAAGTTAAATTTGGTCTGCGAAAGGGATGTATTCACGATGGATGGTTTGTAGACATTCCATGGAAAAGTTTTTGGATTAAGACTGGGGCAATGTTCGGGGAATTCACCAATGGAAAAAGCGGTATTTGCGGATACGTCCATGTTCCTTTATTTGGCAATATCGGCGCCTTTGTCTCCCATTCCGGGAAGTTACATCTCGGTAGTGTTTCCAGTTACGACCTGGACGTTCCAAGGGCAAGGATGGATGCCAGGCTTTTGGATGTTAATGGCCTTAATGTGGGAGGCCAGTTTGAAAATAGTCTGCTACAGTCCGGAGCTTCAAAGCGAAGAGACGATTCTGTCTATTACTATGATCGCAGCAGGTGGAGCGGGGCGAGCCCTGTCTACAGTTTCTCGGTACCGGGGAAAGCGGCTGTCGGTCCGCTGACACGAAGTCTTTCGACAAGCAGCCAGACGGTCACCGTGGAGAAAGTAGCAAAAATTATCTTTGCCGTAGGCTATAAAGAGGGAAATCCATCCATCCGGGCAATAAGTCCATCGGGACGGAGTTTCATGGAAGGTAGCGAGGGCGTTGAGGCCATGCATGTCGACAATGGTTACCTGATGGCGATCAGTGATCCTGAAGCTGGCCGGTGGAGCATCGAGATCGAAGGTTTGGCAGAAAGCGCCCCCTACACGGTGGATGTTTTAGGCACAACTGCAGCACCCGAGATTGAAGTGGTAAATCCCGAACGGAGGGGAGTACGTGTCGATAGCGAGATTATAATTGAGGGAAGTGCATATGGGTATGCCGGAAAGGTCCCGACAGTTCAGATCTTTTTCGGGAACGAGGAAAACGGAAGTAAACGTGCAGTAACGGAAGCCGTGGCATCTCCGAACGGCAGTTTTCGTATCAGCGTCGATACCTCGACTCTTCCCGAGGGAGAGTATACGGTCTCGGCTCAGGTAAACGACGGTAGTGATATTCCTGTATCGGCGAATGCCGAAGGGACAATTGTGGTCGATCATCCGGATGCGCGACCTGAAAGGGTGACGGACCTGATCGTTGCCTATAAAGATGAAACTAGTGCGGAACTTGCTTTCAGCGATCCTGCCGAAGGGCTGTCTCAGGGATATATCGTCTACCTGACGGCAAGCGACGGAACAAGCCGAAGCTACAATATAGGTGCCTTGAATAGCTGGACCCTTGCCCGCATGCAGATGGGAGAAAGCTATGAAGTGGCCGTGGCTGCGTACAATGGGGATGGGGAGGAAGGCCCCGTCCGCGAGGTTTCCTACCGCCACAGGGCAGGGAATGATCCTTACAACAGGCCGGAGATCGCTAAGGAAACAAGCTCCTTGCGTCTTGTCCGCGGAGAACCTGCGGAGCTGTCGGTGGCCTATGAGGTCGTGCAGAAGAAGATTACCGGGAGTGCTCAGGATTATATGGACGTGAAGGTAACAGATGCTCCTGATTGGTTCTTTCTTGCCAAGGGGCAGGATAGTTGTAACCTGAGCGATGGAGACGGCAGTATATCCTTCAATGTTGCGACTCTTCCCGTTACTAAAGAGGACGGAAGTGTGGTGGAATATCCGGCTCCCGGCCACTACGAGGCCACTCTACGGTTTGCAAATATGGGAAACAGGGAGCTTTTCGATGAGATAGGCTTGGGAATCGACGTTGTCTACCCCCAGCCTGAGATTATCGATGTCGAACCGGCCTCCTTCCATACCCAGGACGGCGCCCTGTTGGCAGTAAGCGGCCGTAATTTTCTCGAAGGAAGCCGGATTTTCCTGAACGATGATGAGATTATTCCTGCATCGCTTACGGAACACCAATGCAAAATAGCTATTGCTCCCGGAATGGAACCTGGGGAATATAATCTGAGCATAGAGGGCCCCGGAGGAGATCGTGTTTCCCAGAGCCTGACCATTGTGGGACCCTCCTATCGGGTGAAGGTGTATAAGAGCATAAGTGAGGTAAACGCCGGTGAGAAGGACCGCTACTTCCTGGAGCTTGTCGGTGAAGATCGTTTCGACGGGCTTGCATATTTTTCGGTAAAAGAGGCCAGCGAGGGACTTTCTGTACATCTTCTGTCGCCGTCTGTTGCGGCAGGTGAGATATGTGTAGTGGAAGTAGATGCTGCCGCGGGACTTGCAGCATTACGGGGTTCCTTTGTTCTTGAAAGTGACCAGGGAGATCTCATCAGTTTCGACGAGAATGTGACAGAAGGTGAGATAGATCCGCTTTTGTCCTGCATCGCTCCGGGCGCCCTGCTTGCGGGCGAATCGTTCTCAATCTATGGAAACGGATTTGGCAGTGAACGGGGCTCGGTTACCCTGAACGGAGAGGCCCTGAATATAGAGCAGTGGAGCGACGACCGAATTGTGGTGACGACGGGTGCTTCGGCAGTTAGCGGAACAGTAGTGGTGGATCTTGCCGGAAAAGAACTCGATGCGGGTACTCTCCAGATCAAAGATACCGGTTTTAGTTTATATCCCGAAATGGCGCAGCTCCGTCTTCAGCCCGGCGATAGTGCATCGTTTATCTGGGCGGTCCAGGGCGTTGCCATTCCCGTGGAACTTGAGCCTTTCTCGGCGGAAGCAAAACTTAGCGTTACCCTGGACAAGAGTAGCGTAACCCCCAATGGTGCGGTGAACATGACTATTACCGCAGAGCCGGGGATCAAAAACGGAAGATATCAGGTCGAACTCTCCGGAAACAGCCGTCTTACCGAATCAAGCAAGAGTGTTGAGGTTATCATCGGCGATGGATTTGAGATAGAAACCACATCTCTTCCAGACGGTCTTATTGACGGAGAATATTCGGCGCAGTTGAGCCACAAGAATAACGACGGCGAGGTATCCTACAGCTGCAGCGACGGGCGTTTGCCTTACGGGCTGATGCTTAAACGTGACGGTCGCATCGTCGGCGTTCCCTCCGAGCGGGGGAGCGAGAGCTTTACCGTAACCGCAGAGGACGCCGGTGGCCATAGCGACAGCAGGGAATACAGCATAACGATTACGGAAAACGTCTGGGGCAGGGCCGAAAAGGATAGCGGTCGAAGGCGCTATATCCCCATCGAGGGACCTGCGGAAGCGGTCGTGAAATGGAAGAGCCAGGCCGGTAAGGGTGCCGATGCCATGATAGCCGGATCAGATCGGCTTTTTGTCCGGGAAGAAGGGCGTTTGCGTGGAGTTGAAATCGACAACGGAAGAACCATCTTTACCCGCAATGAATCGCTGATAAAGATGGTGTATCAGAGCGGCATGCTTTACATCCTTTCGGACGAAGGGCTCTTCTCAGCGGTGGAAAGTTCCTACGGCAACACCGTATGGCAGCGGGAGGAGATCGAAAATTTCACCCTCTCGGGGACGAAATTGGTGCTCTGGAGCGGGGATAAACGACTCGAGATTCAAATTGGTGACGATGCCGAGACAATAGGCGGAACCGTATCCGCCATAGAAGAGGAGACCGACCAGGCTGCTGCCAAAGGCGTTCTCTTCTGGAAGGATGAACAACTCTGCCGCCTTAATGGACGAGAGATCATGAAGGCAACCGAAGATGGATGGGAGAGTATCTATACCCACGATACGGATATCTTCGATGTTGCCGTTTCGCCAGCGGACGGAAGTGACGGCTCTGGACTTGTCCTTATTGCAGATACCGGGGGCAAGCTGACCGCAACTGATGGTAGTTTTCAGCGGCTCTGGAGTACCTATACCGGCATGAACGAAGGATCACTGATACTTGGGCAGAATCGGGCAGGCATCTATGCTTCTGATAAAGTGGTGCTTTACGATGTGAAGACGGGTTCCGAGGTAGTCAGGCGCTTTCTCAATGTTCGTGATGCCGCTCTTTGCCGGGAAAAGCTTTACATCGCCACCGATAACGATGTGCGTTGCCTCAATCTCTACAGTGGAAACGAGATCTTTACCTTAGACAAGCAGGCCGGGGATATTATCGTGAGCAACAACAGTCTCTTTTTCCTTGGCCAGGATGGTGAGCTTATGCGATATCAGGGTAGGACGAATGTTTATCCCCCCGAGACGACGATTATGCTCAGTCCTGCAAGCCCCGACGGAACCAACGGCTGGTACAAGGGCCCGGTTGACCTTGCCATCAGGTGTGAAGATGCAGAGACCTATCCGGCGGATATCTCCTACACCTTTGATGGAAGGGAGTGGAATAGCTATACCGCTCCTTTCCGGCTTCCTCAGGGCGTTTTCGGCATCAGGGCTTATGGAACCGACTCATATGGATACCAGGGGGCGGAAGATGTGGTGAACCTCCGGATCGACAGCGAGCCGCCGACGACTGTTCACGCCTTTGAAGGCAAACAGAATTCGTCGGGCTGGTTTACCGGAGCAGTGAAGGTGAGTCTTGAGGCTTCCGATGGTCTGTCCGGGATCCAGAGAACCGAGTATCGCTTAAACGGTGGGGAATGGATGAGCTATGCCGGGCCTTTTACCCTTGGAACGGAAAATGACTATCTGCTGGAGTATCGTTCCGTGGACAGGGCCGGAGGCCTTGAAACGACGACAAGCATCGAATGTCCGGTGGATCTCTACGAACCCGAGACAAACATTCGGTTTACAACAGAACCGGGACTTGGCCTTGTTTATCTGTCTGCTACAGATAGTCAGAGCGGTGTGGATAGAGTCGAATACCGCATCGACGGGGGAGAGAGCAGGATCTATGCATCGCCCCTGGTTATTGAAGCAAGCGGCAGCTATGAGATCAGCTACCGAAGCATCGACAAGGCCGGACGGGAAGAGGCGTGGAAGAGCGAAGAGCTGGTGGTACCTGCTTATGGTGCGGAGAATTTAATTCTGAATCTGCACTTTGCCTATTACAGCCCTGGACGGGAAGTGGTGGAGAATATCCAGGAAGGCCAGGCGATTTATAGCCCTTCCTATATGCCGTTTAACCGCTTTAGTTTCCTGCCCGACTACCTAAAGGGCAGTTTGATGATACGGACGAACCTTACCGATCGCTTTTCCGGTACCTATTTGGGTGAGTTTACCGCAGGCAGCGATATGGATCTCTTTATCTTAAGAGATGCGAGGTCTCATCGATCCCTTCCTAATATGGAACTGGTGGAAGAGGCCGTTACCATTGGAAACCGCTTCTACTTTCCTCGTGGTGCTGATATATACCGGCACCATTATAGAAAGGGAGAGCGGGTTGTGCTTCCCGGAACAGGGGACCGAAGGGCCGACGGTTTGCTCTACTTTGTCCGCCCCGGCAGGGACAAAACCGTGAGGATTTTAAGTCCCATGGCAGAAGCCCTCCTCTATCCCCTGGAGCGTATCGACTATCATTGCCACTATTTTGGTGATGATGCGCGTGGCTACCGCTGGTTTGTAAGGATCGACGATGGAAGCTGGCAGCAGCTGAGAACGGACAGCGACGGCTCTTATACCATCGATTATACGGAGAAGCAGGCAGTTTTAGGCCTGCGAGTGGAGGCTCTTGATGCCGCTGGGAAGGTACTTGCCAGTAGTGAAGAGTACTATGTAATAGAAAACCTCGGAGGCTGCCAGATCCTGTCTCCCGGACCGGGGATGGAGGTAGAGGCCGGAAGCAGACTCGAACTTGATTACCGCATAAGGAATATAGCGGGAGATGAGGCGGATCTTGAACAGCAGTGGTTTGCAAGCCGTGACGGCACAGACTGGCAATCGCTTAGTCTGGATCACGAGAACGGCTTTCGTGTGCCGGAGAAACAAGGCCCATTGTACCTTCGCAGCCGCACCTTGCTGGCTGAGGGGCACTGGAAAGAATGTCAGATCCGCATAGAGGTGGTCCAGGAGATCGGGGCCATCACCATAGGCTTTGGAGACCGAATGTATCCCGGTGCCAAGAGCCTTGGGGAGCCCTTTGGCCCGAGGGTCGGGGGCCTGGAGTATGGCTTCAGTTGTGATCATTCGGAGCGTATGGGTTCGTATCGTGTGCTTGATTCCTCGCGGCCCTGGGACCATGGCGGGGGATGGCAACATAATTGGGGCTTACCGAAGATCCAGCGGCACGGTTTTATCCGCCTGAAGGGGGGAGAGCGCTTCCTCTGGCAGTTATCCGCGAAAAGACGCTATCTGGTCAGGATCAAAACAGGTCCGATCGGCAGGAGAGATCGTGCCGGCATATCGATCGGCGGGGTGAACTTTGATCTGGAGCGGAGATGGAACTCGGGGGAACTCTACCTGCTGGAATGTGAGGTGGAAACATCCGACGGAATCCTCGAAATACGCGCCACCGATGGATTTCCGATAGAGTCGGTGGAAATCCAGGCGCTGAGAGAGGGGGATCCTCCGGTTTCCCAGACGATAGATCGGCGTGAAGAAGTAGTCATCGGCGGTGCGCCCTGGCTTTCATGGTAGAAGGGAGATAAAAAGCACATGAAAAAAATATGGACAATCATGCTATGGATGGTACTATGCACGGCCCCGCTCTTTGCCTTTGGGCAAAAGGAAATTCCCGAGGGACAGAAGCTTGAAGCGGCGACAGAAGGGGAAGGTATGCCCTTCGACCTCTATTACACCCTCGAACCGGGTAGGGTGAAACTTGCCTGGGAATGGACCGAGGGGATACGCTATGCCTTTTACGTGGTAAATGATGAAGCATGCCGGAGTGTGGACAGCGACCGTTTTGAGGATGTGAGTGAAGCAGCCGAAAAGATCTATCCTTCGCTCTCGGCCTCAAAGAGTACGGAGGCCAAAAGTCCGTCGGGAATCGAAAACCTCTTTGTCGATAGCGGGAGCTACCAGGATGGGCTTCTGGATACCTTGAACCAGAGCGAGCGGGACATGCTTTCTTACAATAAAAGCATGGCAGAGATCGAATTCCTTTATGAAGCAGCTAGTGGCGACAGCTTCCGTCTCTTCCTTTTGAAAGCAAACGGAGGCTTTTACGAGGTACGTTTTGATCTTTCAGGGGGCTATTTTGCGGGAGAGCGGGAATATATCACCACGGGAACGGGCGATACGGCCAACAAAGTACGGCAGCTTGCCTTCCTGTCGACCTTTTTCGGCAGCGAGCAAAATGAGTTTCTCAATGTGGCTGCCGATAGTTTTGACTTTACAAGTACTGAATTGACAAATGCACGTGTCCAAATCGGGGCGCTCGAGAATCTGAAGGATCTTCAGAACGCCTTTCGCGTGGCATTTCTGGACCAGCTGCCGATAGTGGAGGAGAAGGGATCGCTTCCGTATTTTAACGTAGATGAAGTTGGGTTTGAGAAAATCTATGGAGAGCATGGGGCAGTATATCTGAAGGCCTATCTCGCCTATCTTGCAAAGAAAAACAAGCCTGTGCTCTCGAGAATGTATGAAAAAGCCTTGGGAGAAGAGAGCCGTTACAATTATCGTGATTACGAGCCATTAAGTGACGGGAAGGAACTTGCGAAGGCGGCGCTGAGATATCTGAGTTGGGGCTGTGAATATACGGTGTATCTGGACAGTCAGTTTGCCTTTGAGCCGCAAAGCGGAAACGAGGTATACAAGGAGCTGGTTAAGGACGGAAACCGGGACTGGATAGAGGCGGGGAAAAACGGAAGGAGCAGAGCGACGAACTATCTGCCGGATAGTGTAGGAACGGTGAGCCTGGATTCTGAAAGGCTCGCGGCGGAGCATGAAGGACATGAGGGCGTATTGAAAGCGCTTTTTGGCTATGAGGAGTTTACGCCCCTGAGCGGAGTGACCAGCCTTGGACTCTCTGCAGATATCCCCAGCTTTATGGCCGAGGGGGGGAATCCCCTTGCCTATACGCCCGGCGGGATCGATAGTCCGAGGACCTTCAATTACAAGCTGCACGAGCAGCACCGTGCAATGGAGTGGAAGCTGGGAGATGAGTCCTTCAGAAGCATACCGGAAAGTACGGAAGCGAAGGTAAAGAGAAGCTGGAACCTGCTTGATTTCGGCGTTGAGGGACGGTATGAGCATTATGTAAGCGGAGAAGAGGTGGAAGAAGGAAGTGAATATGAGGGAAAAGAAGTCAAGCCGTTTCTGCCAGGGTACTACCGCCTGGGGCGTGGGGAGCTTGAAGCGATAGATGGAAGGTGCGGGGTAGACGGAGCCGGGCTTGTGGCCGGAGCCCTTGCGATGACGGGGGACGGAGTGAGGTTTTGCGGACCGGACGGGGAAAAGGTGATAGAAAACCTGGACGGCTACTATGGGATGAGTGGAGAGAGAGCGGGACTGAAGGATGGGTATCCTGCGTATTATCCCGAAGAGGGGGGAAGGATAGGAGCTGGAGGGTATCGGCTGAGGCGTGAGGACCTTGAGGGAAGCACGGTTATCATCCCTGAGCTGAGGGAAGTGAAGGCGGGAGACCTGCTGGTGAGGTATGAAGAGAACGGCGAGGTTGATCTTGGGATCGTGGTAGGAGTGGGGTGGAAAGAAGGAGAGGCGCAGGGGCTTGATAATCGGGAGCTGATGGAACAGGTATGGGTGGTAACGGCGAAACGAGAGTTTGGGATGGTAAGCCTTGGGCTATGGGGTAATCCGAATGGTCGGTTTGGAGGCTTTACGGATAGGCCGGAGCGTTACCATGTCCGAAGGGTTCTGGTAAAGAAGGAAGGAGAAGGGAGCGAAGGGAAAAGGGATGGCTGGGAGCTGGCGTCCTATGACCTGTCGGGACTGAAGGTAGATGTGAGTTATGAGGGGGAGCGGTGGATACCGAACACGAAGAAGCGGGTGGAAGGGAAAGACGAGGAGGAGATGGAAGGGATCATCGTGAGCCGAATCGAGGTGAAGGGGAGCTTTGAAGGAGGGGGTAGCGCACAGGTGCTGCCGCAGAAGAGGAGAGAGGTTGAACTGCTGGGAGTGGAGGATATGTACTACGAAGCGGGGAAGGGTGCCGAAACGTATGGGAATATCTACAACAACCAGGGGAGTGGGATAGGGCTGTACAGTAAAGAGGAAGGAGGGGAAGAGCATCTGATAGCGAAGTTTGAGAGGAAGGAAGATGGGAGCTATGAGGTGGATTACGAAGGGTCGTACTATGGGGATGAAGAAGGGCTTGGAGAGGAGTGGGCGTTTCTGAGTGATGATGAAGGGAGAGTATGGCTTGAAGGAAGGAGAGGAGATGGCGCTGGAAGGATAGGGCGTTTT
>NZ_KB899443.1:0-11822 GCF_000378205.1 Sediminispirochaeta bajacaliforniensis DSM 16054
AATTGCTCGGCTTCAGCTTCCAGCATGGCATTCAATGTTTCCTCTACCGTTTCTCTAACAAAATTCCCTAAATGGTTTTTGACTTCTTCCTCATTTATCTCGATAATCTTACTGTTCATATAGTCCTCTTTCTGACTTGGTTTTGGTCGTACTTAATCAATCGTCAGATTGAGGACTTTCTTTTTATCAAAATTAGAATTTGCGCAAGATATTGTACGTCATCTTGAAAGAAGAATCATGCGAGAAATCAGAAGGAGGACACGAGTAATCGGTTCATTCCCCGATGGAGAATCTGCCCTGATGCTGGTCGCGGCCCGGCTGCGTCACATCGCCGGTTCTTCATGGAGTGAACGAAAGTATCTGAATATTGACCTGATGATTGAATTAGATCAGGAAGAACATCAGGTCTCATAAGTGATTTCTTCAGATTGAGGCAAAAAGAATTTGTGCAAGTTTATTGATACTACCGAAAGAATTGGGCATTAAAGCGCTGTCACCGAAGAAATTGACATCCATCCCGAAGAAGGAGCATCCGGTCTATCCATATCTGCTGAAAGGAAAGGGGATCAGATATCCCAATCAAGTTTGGACCACCGATATTACCTATTTGAAGCTTGAAACAGGATATGTTTATCTGGTTGCCATTATGGATCTCTACAGCCGGAAAGTATTGAGCTATAGGATCTCTTTCTCAATGGATGCAGAGTTCTGCCGTGAAGCGTTAAAAGACGCCTTGAGAAACTATGGCATGCCTGCAATCTTTAATACAGACCAGGGAAGTCAGTTTACCTCCTATGGCTTTCTTCAAATCCTGAAAGATGAAGGTGTAGAAATCAGTATGGATGGTCAGGGCCGTTGGCGGGATAATATCTACGTAGAACGGTTCTGGCGTACTCTTAAGTATGAAGATATCTATCTGAAATCCTATGAGTCGGTGCGGGAGCTGAAAGCTGGACTCACCCGGTACTACAATAGCCGAAGATTTCACCAAAGTCTGGATTATCGAACACCGGAGGAGATGTATGAATCATTCCAGGAAAAGGAGCTTAAGGCTGCTGCATAGTCAGATTATACCGGCAGGTTCCACCTTAAATAGTTTGCAAAACTGTTTGACAGACGGGCTCAGAATAAAAAACATGCAGGAACAGGTGCGCAAGATGGGGGGATAGATCAGGATAAGCGTGCTGAATATTTAACAAATAATTCGCCGATATTCGATGCATTTTCTTCTGGCATGTATGGGTTTGACCAAGTAAAATAGAGAAGGAAGACTTAGGAGGAATGGCCTTCCGGCCCTTCCTTCATTATTTATATACATCCTTACGGTGGCCAATTCTCACCACTTCAATGATAAGTTGTTCTTGCTTGAGTGAGTAGATTACACGGTAATTCCCGGAACGTATTCGATAGAGATTTTGTTTCCCGACAATCTTCTGTACTCCCTGAGGAAAAAGGGGCGCTGGCAAGATTCTTAATAGCTGTGCTTATTGATATTTGATCCCTCTTCGGAATCTTATTTAGTTCTTTTATAGCAGATTTCTTGAATGTAATTTCATACATTTTCCTGAATACCCAGACCTTTTAAAACAACGTCGAATGGAACTGTGGGTTCACCCCTGCGCTCTGCAACTGTCGCTAAATCTTCTATATCCTCAAGGAGTTCATAGAACTCTTCGATCGGAAGAATGACGGATGTCCGTTCTCCATCTTGGTTCAGAACGAATTGGGGATGAAGCTTTTGAGTATTCATAACCTGATAGTACACATTTCACGATAAAATGACAATCATTAAAAGAGTGTGAGGTAGTTGCCACCGTCCCTGACGACGGTTGGTTTACCGAACATAAACCTTTTCCAAATGCGTTAAGGAGACGGAGGGCGCCGGAGGCGGTCCGAGCCGTGAGGCGAGGACGGAAGCGTGAGCGCACCCCGTAGTCGACTGACCCGAGCCGAAGGCGAGGGGAACGCCCAAAAGAACTTCCGTCCAAATTATAAGGCCACGATAGCGGGAGGCCTACAGCGCAAGGTTCAAGATCTCGATAATCTTATCCTGGTCCAACGGAATGTAATGACCTACCGTATTCTTTCCGTTGGAGGTAGCTCGCGCTGCCATCTCCGAAAAGTGGTCACTACCTATTCCGATTTCCGTGAGGCTTGTCCTTAGATTCAAGTTCTTGAAGAAGCTTTTGAGATTGCAAGAGAGTGTATGTGCCATTTCTTCCGGAGTATAATCATGGTAATCGACATTGAATACTCTATGTGCAAGTTGAGCGAGTTTTTCCGGCTTCTTGTCTGCCATGTATGTCGTCCAGGCAACCATTACCACGGCCATCCCTTCGCCATGGGTAAGCTCATATTGGGCACTGATTTCGTGTTCGATACGATGAGAACCCCAATCAGAAACACGGCCTGTGTCCAATAAATTGTTATGGGCAATGGAAGCCAGCCATTGGACTTCCGCCCTTGCATCAAAATCACTTGGATTTGCCATGATCCGTTCACTATTTAGTAACAACGCTTTGATTGCCCCCTCAATCAGATAATCAGTCGTATCGACATGGGGAGTATCGGAAAAATATCGTTCCAGAAGATGGGAAAGAATATCCGCCAGTCCGCACGACGTCTGGTAGGATGGAAGGGTAGTGGTGAAATCAGGGTTCATGATGGCGAATTGGGGAATGATACGATCATCTTCAAAGCCCACCTTGCTCAATCCATTTGTAACTATTGCTGCATTTGAAGTTTCACTCCCACTTGCCGGAAGTGTACTGATCACACCGATAGGGAGGACTTCTGCTATTGAGGCTTTCCCTTCAAAGAAGTCCCAGACATCACCATCATAAGGAATTCCCAGGGCTACAGCCTTAGCGGTATCAATGGAACTGCCACCACCTATTGCCAGTACAAAATCGACGGATTCCTTTCGTCCGCGGTCAACCAAATCACGAATCAATTCAATCTTGGGGTTGGGAACAACATCTCCACATTCAAAAAAACTAATGGAATTCTCGGAACACGCTTTTTTTACCGTATCATAAATGCCTAAGGTCTTGATGAATTCCCCGCTATACATCATGAGAAGCGATGTCGCATTGTTCTCTTTTAGCAAAGCACCTATCTCTTTTTCCGCACCTTTCCCAAATACAATCTTTGCAGGATTGTAATAATGAAAATTGACCATTTCTAACTCCTACTACTAGTTTCTTGGTTCGTAACACACATTGATTTCGTTGTTTTTGCAGAATATGTCCCATTCATCAGAGATTTTGCAGTCGGTAACGATTGTGTCGATTTTTGATACATCAGAGATTACGAAATCTGAATGACTGTTGAATTTGGTATGATCGACAACTAAAAAATTTTCTCTTGAATGCTCGAGCATTGATCGCCGAATCGCAGCCGCTTCCTGGCTGTTATCGGTCAGGCCAAATTCAAGTTCTACCGATGGACAGCTGATGAAAGCTTTGTTTGCCGTATAGTTGCTTACATCGGAAAGGGTCTGAATCCCTTGAAAGGCCCGGTTGTTTGCATTCCAGAAACCACCAAGACAAATAAGATGTTCGTCTGCATCCATATGATAGCTATTTATGATATCGATGGAGTTTGTGATGATGGTTATATGTCGCCTAACCTGGATAAGAACCTCTGCAATCCGACGACACGTGGAACTTGCATCGAGGAAAATGGTATCACCATCTTTGATAAAGTCCAGTACACAATGAGCCATTCGAGTTTTTTCTTCATTAAAGAAGGTATTACGAAGGGAGACTGGTACGCTCTTATCATATTCATTAGGAATATACGCTCCGCCGTAAATTTTTTTAGCAAAACCTTGCTTTTCCAGTTCAAGCAGGTCGCGTCGGATTGTTTCGGAACTGCAATCCAATTGCTGACTTATGTCTGAAATTAAAATACTTCCATCTTTTTTAAGGATCTGCTTAATCAATTCCTGTCTGTCGATTTTTAACAATGTATTACCCACCTAAACAATATATTCTTTTCCCTTGGCACTACGAGCATATAGTCAAAGAGCACAAAATGCAACATTAAAATTTTCATTACTTCCACAACACTCCAAATAAATATCCACATAAAATGTGGAATTTTTTGCTTTTCAGAGGAATAGAGTAGTATTAGGCAAAAGATGACGTATAACAATATCGCTATATTATTTTGCTTAAGACTATAAATATAGTTATATAAATGATTAATATGTAAATTTTATAGGAAAAAATTTATGTATATAGTAAAAATATTAGATAAAAAATGATCTTACACTATACGAATTCGTACGCAAAAAGAACGTTGAAAATTTATGAAAATAAATTTTGACTTGTGTGGTATTGTGTTGTAAGATGTTGAATCGTTTAAGGAGCTCCACAAAATAATTAGTCACGATCGCCGTGTGTGTTTCGTTGATAGGTTACACACAACTACAACTTTGAATGGATGTAAAGGAGATTTTGTATGCTTAAAGAAGACGCCGGGAAAGACAAAGGTGGTTTTATCGGATTACTTCCCCTCATTATTTTTTTGGTGCTGTATGTGACTGTGGGGATTGGAAGTGGGAGTTTTGATAATATTCCATTGGCAATTGGTATTTCCATCGCATGTATTGTTGCATTTGTCCTGCCCAAGAAAGGGGATAAAGAAACTACGTTTGGTGATAAAGTCACGATATTCTGCAAAGGTGGTGGAGAGAATACCCTCATTTTGATGGTAATCATCTATCTGCTTGCAGGTGCCTTCTATGGTGTAGCAAACAGCATGCATGCCGTTGACTCAATGGTAAACTTTGGTTTGTCGATCCTCCCTGGGCGGATGATCCTGCCCGGCCTGTTCCTTATTGCCTGTCTGGTAAGTTTTTCCATGGGAACTTCCATGGGTACGGTTTCTGCATTGATCCCCATCGGTATTGCCCTCTCTTCCAGGATCGGAGTGAATGTAGCACTTGTCTGCGGACTTATCGTCGGCGGTGCAATGTTTGGTGATAATCTTTCCTTCATTTCCGATACGACCATTGCTGCAACCAGAATGCTGGAAGTTGAGATGAAAGATAAGTTTAAGGCAAATATTCTGATGGTATTGCCTGCGGTCATCATAAATGTACTGGTTTTAGCCTTTGTCAAAATCGATGCGCCTGCGGCTGGAACCGTATATGCATATAGTTTCGTCAATATTATTCCCTATATTCTCATTATTGTGCTCTCCCTTATGGGGATGAATGTCATGCAGGTGATGTTAGTCGGTATTCTTGGTGGTGTTGTAATTGGCCTTTTTCACGGCGATTTCACCTTACTGGAATCACTGAAGGTCGTGCATACTGGTATGACGTGGATGGAAGATATGGCTTTGATTGCCGTATTGGTAGGTGGGTTGGTTGCCTTGATGAAATACCTTGGTGGTATTGATTGGCTGTTGCATGCTCTTACCAGAAAGACCAAGACAAGACGAGGTGGCGAGCTGGCTATTGCCTCGTTGGTAAGCCTGTTGGACATTGCCACTACAAATAATACCATCTCCATCATTTCAGCTGGTCCGATTGCTCGCGATATTTCTGATGAGATGGGAATCGACCGGCGTCGTGCAGCGAGTATCCTTGACCTTTTCTCATCGGCATTTAACGGTCTCTCGCCATATGCCGGTCAGTTGTTGGTTGCAGGAGCAATGGCGAAAATTTCACCGGTTACGATTATCCCGTACGTATGGTATTGCCTGATGATGATCGTCTTTGGGCTCGTTTTTATTGGTCTCGGTTGGCCAAATAAGTTTACTGAGAAAAGCCTTATTGGTAATAAATAAAAAATGAACAAAGATTATTCAAAACATTTTTTAATGAAGGCAGAGGATGTGATGGCTTGTACCATTGAGCTGGTTCATTATTTTGAACCAGGTACAAGACTTAGCTGTCGTGAAATTGGTGATGGAAATATCAATTATGTATTTGTTGTCACCGATGAGGATACGGGACGATCTATAGTTGTGAAGCAAGCAGATAAATTTGTTCGTTCTTCAGGAAGGCCCCTGAACTTGAATCATAACAAGATTGAAGCCGATGTATTAACCATTGAGGGAGCCTGTGCTCCCTCAATGGTTCCAAAAATCTACTATTATGATGAAGTGATGTGTGCATTATATATGGAAGATATTTCTGCATATAAGAACCTCAGGAAAGAGATGTTGAAAGGGAAGGTTTTTCCTAAGCTTGCTGAGGATATTTCCACGTTCATGGCCGATACCTTGCTTCCATCCACTGACTTGGTCCTCGATCGTGCAACAAAGAAGGAACGCGTTAAAAAATTCACAAATGCTGAGCTTTGTGATATCACTGAAGATCTGGTTCTTACCGAACCGTATTACGATTACAAAAAGCGAAATATCATTACTGCCGGAAATGAGGGATTTGTTGAAAAACATCTCTACCAAAATGGGGACTTGAAAGCCGAAGTCGGTATCCTTCGAGATGAATTTATGAATCATGCGCAGGCTTTGGTCCATGGTGATTTACATTCTGGTTCTATCTTCGTTAATGAAGAGGGCCTGAAAGTGATAGACCCTGAATTCGCATACTACGGGCCTATTGGATATGACATCGGTAATGTCATCGGTAACATGTTTTTTGCTTGGGCACATAAAGCCTATGTCCACCCGGAAAACACCGAATTCATTCAATGGGCGAAAACCGCAATTACTGAGATTGTAGCTTTGACAAAAGCCAAACTGGAGAAGAAATTTGATGAGATTGTTTCTTTCCCCTTATATAACGCAAAGTTTAAAGAGCATTACTTAGCAAACATATGGTCCGACTCATTCGGATATGCGGGAACCGAAATGATACGGCGTGTGGTTGGTGATGCAAAGGTCCAGGAACTTAATGATGTTACAGATCCTGTGTCGAAAATTCCTATGGAGCGGGCGCTCATTGCAACTGGAATTCAATTAATCATGAAAAGAGCAGCTTTAGCGACAGGAGCCGAGCTTGTTGAAATTTTCGAAGATGTGATGGCAACCTATTGAGAAGGTGCCCTGAATGCTTAAACGCAACAGGAGCGTAAGGCTCGCGATTATTATCTTAGAAACCTACTATAGGAGTATTGGAAAAAATGGAAAGAGCAGATGAAGGTTTGGCCTTCCTCTTACGATATGAAAATATTGCGTGGTACAAAAATGGAGAAGTTAGGATCCTTGACAGAAGAATTTACCCTATTCGTACAGAATTTGTAACGTGTAAGAGTGTTCAGGAAGTTGCCCAAGCTATTAAAGATATGGTAACGCAAAGTGCCGGGCCGTATCTTGCAGCAGCAATGGGGATGGCACTTGCTGCCCATGAGATTGCTGATAGGGAAGATGTCGATGTCCTTACATATATGGAGGATGCCGCCTATACCTTGTCCCATGCCCGGCCAACGACTGTTGAACAAATGAAAAGGGTTGTTGGGGGATCAATGGATGTTGTTCGGCAGTGCCTTCGGGAAGGGGCACGAGGGGAAGCTCTTGTAGAAGCGCTGTTCCAATATGCATGCAACTTTGTAAACAATAACTATAAGAAATATACGCTTGTCGGAGAGAATCTGGCCAAGTTGATTCCCAAAAACGGAACGATCATGACCCAATGTTTTGGAGATACGGTGGTTGGAACAATACTACGTGCGTGTAAGCGCTTGAACAACCCAATCAAGGTCATCTGTGCAGAAACCCGTCCTTATTTTCAGGGTTCGCGACTTACTGCAAGTGTGGCGTGCGATATGGGATTCCCTGTCACTGTGATAACCGATAACATGCCGGGTTATACATTGAAAGCAAAGAAGGTCGATCTCTTTACCTCCGCTTCAGATGTTATTACCGTGGATGGTCATATAATCAATAAGGTTGGTACCTTTCAGATTGCCTTGGCTGCCCATTACTATGGTATTCCCTATTATGTCACCGGCACTCCTGATCCCGATCATCCTGACATACGTGATGTAAGAATAGAAGAGAGGGATCCCGAGCTCGTGCTCAAAGCCTTGGATGTGAAGCTTACCATGGATGGGGTCGAAGGATTCTATCCGGCTTTTGATATCACCCCGCCGGAGCTATGTAGCGGAGTGGTAACTGATTTAGGCGTGTATCAACCACAAGACCTAAGACGATATTTCGCTGATTCTGAAAAGAACAGTCAGAAAGAATAGGATAATCATGAAATTATTAGTACGTGCCCCAATGACACCAAATCGTATTGAAGAGTTGGAGAACTATTTTAGTGAGGTAATCTACCTCCCTTGGACAGAAACAGGAGAGCGATATTACGAGGATGCCATGTTGGAATCCTTGAAGAAATATGAACCTGATGTGTTGATTACGGAGTTGGATCGTATCACAAAGAAGGTTCTGGACAATTACCATAATCTTCAGGCTATTGGTGATTGCAGAGCTAACCCTGCCAACATCGATGTTGAAGCCTGTACCGCTGCCGGCATCCCTGTGCTCTGCACTCCTGCACGTAATTGTCAGGCTGTTGCAGAAATGGTTGTCGGTTTGGTGCTGACATTTTATAGGAATATCATCCCTGCCACCCAATGGGTGAAAGAGATGAAATGGGTGGAAGGTACCACTCCCTACTATCTCTGGATGGGCCATGAGCTGCAAGGTAAGAACATTGGCTTTGTTGGGTTTGGCGCAGTAGGAAAAGCGACCGCACATCTCTTTGAAGCTTTTGGCTGTGAGATCTCGTTTTATGATCCCTATGTGGAAGCTTCATCGAGTTCCTATAGAAAACGATCAGTCGAGGAGATTTTTTCTGAAAACGATATTGTATCCATTCATCTCCCTGTTTTGGATAGTACTCGCGGTATGGTCAACAAAAAACTCTTCGCTTTGATGAAACCCGATTCTTTGTTTGTGAATTCTGCCCGAAGCGCGGTAGTCGATTACGAATCTTTATGTGAGGCTTTGAAAGAAAAACAGATTTCTGGTGCGATCCTAGATGTTTTGGATACCGAACCGCCAAAGCCTGAGGACCTGAAAATTTTGTCCTACCCGAATGTGCTGCTTACCCCGCATATTTGCGGAGCATCCTATGAAGTTACAAGCCATCAGTCCGATATTATTACGAATAACGTAATCCAATGGCTGGAAGGAAGAAACCTTGAGAACGTTGTTTATAATAAACACGTTTTGAAGAGTAGGTAAGCATCATGGATAGATATTATCTCGTATTTGATATGGGAACAGGTAATTCGAAAATAGCCATAGTCTCTTCGCAAGGGAAAATCATTGGATCCAGGGTAGTGGAGAATCACTATTACAGAGATGAAAACTACCCCGATGCACAATATTTTCACCCCCAAGAATGGGAAACGAGGCTTCTATGGATGGCTGAAGAATTGTTGCGTGAATTCCCTGATATCAAAATCGATGCAATAACCGCTTCAGGGGCTCGACAAAGTGTTGTCTTGTATGATGCCGACCACGTGGCATGTATGGGATTGCCAAATATAGACAATCGCGGCCGGCAGTGGATGGACGAGATTGAAGGAAAGCAAGAGATTTACAAGCGTACCGGTAAGTGGGTAACTGAAGATTTTATTGCAGCTAAGCTGATGGGTTTCAAGAAAAAATACCCACAGGATTTTTCGAAGATTTCAAAGATTACGAGTCTGAGCGAATGGATTGGTGAGATTTTCTGCGGGGAAATTTTTATTGAACCGTCACAGGCCTGTGAAACTCAGCTTTTCGATATCATTGATATGCAGTGGTCGGAACGTATATGTAAAGCATATGGGATAGATCCACGAATACTTCCCGAGATACGGCTTTCAGGTACAAAACTGGGAAGTATCAAGCATTCTCAATTGCAGCGCTTTTCATTGGGTCCCGATGTGGTTTTTATTATTGGTGGGGCCGATACACAATTGGCTGCAAAGAGCAGTCAATGTACAGATGGGGATATCGTTATTGTTTCTGGTACTACTTCCCCTGTGGTAAGAATACATGAGGAGCGATATTACGACCCAGACGAGCGATGTTGGGTCGATTGTAATATAGGAGGGAAGAATTATTTAGTTGAAACAAATCCGGGTGTTACAGGATTGAATTATCAACGATTCAAGGAACACTTTCTCTCGGATTATAGTTACGCGGAATTGGAGAAGAAGTATGCAGAGAAAACAGGTTTCCCTTGTACCGCTTCTTTCACTTCTTTACTTTTTTCCCGCCAGAAAAGTTTAAAGATGGGAGGATTCGTAATGAAATCGCCTTTTAGTGCTGATTGTGACATTACAGATCTTGCATGGGGGTTGCTAAGTGATACTGCTTGTGCGATTTATAATCAGTATTTATCTTTGTGCAATATGATTCCCTTTGAAAGGGACTATATACGTTGTTGTGGGGGAGGCTTTCGATCACCAACTTTGTGTCAGTTTCTTGCTGATTTAACGGAGAAAGATATCATCTTGTTAGGGGATTATTCACAGGCCTCGATAATTGGATGTGCTGATGTTTGCAATGAGTATTTTACTAGTAGTCGATCTACAGAGGACTCATGCATAACGTATAAGCCAAAGATCCATAAGGGTATACAGCAATACTATGAGGATTGGAACAATAATCGTCTAATCTTAAATAAATGATTAGCAAATGAAGAAAAACGACATTACGTTTTTACTACGTGCCTTTGTAGGCAAGGAGAGAGAAAATATCATGGACCCTTTTGAATTTCAGAACGAACGAAAAATAGTTGCCGATTATATGAATCGCTTATATGACCGGCAACTGACTACGGCAAGTGGTGGAAATATTAGTTTACGAATTGATGATGAAAAATTCTGCATTACCCCATCAGGTTTGGATAAAGGAAATCTTACACCCGATTTGATTGCAGTAGTTAAATTTGATGGAACAAATCTGACTCCCCATTTGCCCTTGAGCATCGAGACCGAAATGCACCGTATGGTGTTGCAGGCTCGGCCTGATATGCAGGCAGTTGTCCATGCGCACCCTACATATGCAAGCGCATATTCAACGGTGCAACCCAATAGTATAGACACAAAACTTACTGCTGAAGCATATTGTGTCTTAGGCGAGATTGTCAATGTGCCCTATAAAATGATGGGAACGAAGGGACTTGCTGAGGCTGTAGCACATGATATAAAAACTCATAAGGTATTATTGATGGAAAATCATGGTGCTATAGCGGTAGGTAAGACCATGTTGGATGCTTTTGACTGCCTGGAGTTATTGGAAAAATCTGCAATGATCACGTATATAACCCGGGATTTACCTGGAAGCCATAGTCTCAGCAAAGCACAAATTGCAGAACTTGATAACAGATAGTTCATGCTTTTAAGGCGGTGACGCATTTTGTATCACCTATGGGTTTATGAAATGCGTTTAATTCCCCTTTTTTCCAAAGCATGCAAATTGTAGATTCATACCTATCAGTGGTGTTTTCTTTTTCACACTGATAGGTAGAGTCTGCTCTTCGAATTTTATTCCTCTTGCCGTTTCTGGCGGATCCAAAATCCGTCATGCTTCCTTTGATGGGAAAGCCATTCTTTTCAATCCCGTAATGCCTCGATCTCCTGCTGCCTGAGGCCGGTAAGCTCGGCGATTTCCTCGATCGAGTAGCCTTTGGCCAGCATCTTTTTTGCAGTAATGACCGCCCGCTGCTTTTCGCCCTGCTCGACACCTTGTTCGAGCATCATCTGGTCATGCTCTTTCATTTTGGTAAGTAACATGGATTTCACCTCCACAATGTCGTTGATCCGGGACAAGACCGGTTGTTTTTGTTGCTCCTCGACGGAAGCAAAGAAGTTGTTCAGCCACTGGACCAGCAGCTGGAC
>NZ_KB899443.1:11922-15129 GCF_000378205.1 Sediminispirochaeta bajacaliforniensis DSM 16054
AGGAAGATGGGAGCTATGAGGTGGATTACGAAGGGTCGTACTATGGGGATGAAGAAGGGCTTGGAGAGGAGTGGGCGTTTCTGAGTGATGATGAAGGGAGAGTATGGCTTGAAGGAAGGAGAGGAGATGGCGCTGGAAGGATAGGGCGTTTTGTGATAAAGGCGATAGGTGATAAGATTTGTCCCGGAGATGATTTTCTTTTGAGCTTTGGGCTTAGCGGAGAAGGAGAGGTGAGAGGGAGAGCAGAAGAAGGTGATTTCTGTGGGGTGTACGACAAGAAGCTGTTGTGGAGGGCGAACCTGTACATAGGCGAAAGAGGAGAGGACTGGAACGACAGGCATCCGTGGAACAGTGAGGAGAATGAGTGGAACAGGTATCATGATGGGGTAAGTTTGTTTACCGGTTTGAACGATTTACCAATGGCGGATAGTAGCCAGATAACATTTAACGGTGAATCTGTAGGAATAGATGTGCCGGGGGGGCAGAATATCAAGATTTTTCCATATAGTCCAATCAGAAGAGCCGCAGATGATAAAGAGAGCATTCGAGGGCGTATCTCGTATAGTTATCCATCTCATCCGAGGGAAAAGGCGGAAGGAGATGCCGGAAGTATGGATAGTCCCTTTGATTTTATAAAAAAGATGCTTTTGGAGAAAAAGCTGCAACACGAGAAAGACGATAGCTGGGATTCGGCAGAGGCCCCTGAAGGGATATATGGGAATTACGAAAGGAGCAGAGATGGAGGGACGACAGCATATCTGCCTGGGCTTGGAATCTACTATTATGATAAAAATCATGATTCTTTAGATGATAGTGTGGAAGCAGATGTGGTTGGAAGAGATATCTTTGGAGGCTGGGAAATAGAGGCTGGAACAGATTGTATTGGTTTTGTGCAGAGATCGAAGAGCTATGACGGGAATGAATATGTCTGGAGAGATCTGATGAAAGGGATGACGGAGTATGGGAATGGCGTAGGAAGTGAAGACATCACGAATGTAATGAATTGCTATGATACCGTTAGAAATAGTAATACGAGGATATATCCGTACATTGGATCTGCTTCGAGGAAGATAACTTCAAGCAATGATAAATATGTTGAGAATGATGAAGCAAAATTTCTTAATGTAGAGAAGCTAGTACCTGGGGACATTTTCTTCTACGGGGATGATGTGACAGGAAGCAGTAAGGGGCATCATATAGCGATAGTCCAGGAAATTGAATATGGGGAGTTGGGACGAGAGACAGATATAGCAAAGATAACATTGATTGAGTCAACGTTGGACGGTTATATTCAATATGTTCAAAAAGGCAATTCTATCGAAAACTATAATGCGAAAGGAAAGAACTGGTTTCTTGTTCGTCTGATGAGTAAATGAGAGGAGAGAAAGAGGATGAAACGTATATATTGGATGGCCTTGTTACTAATAACATATCTATATCCTGTTGTAGCCGAACCCTATCATAGGTATCAAGAGGAAGAAGTTGCTACTTTTAGCATCGGCAAGGAAAGAAATGAATTCATGTATAAAAAAAATCATGATCCTGGGGCAAATGCGGGACCGAGTTCCATGGCGTTTTCCAAAGAAGGTGAATTATTTATCAGTGACACCTGGAACTATGCAATAAAAGGGTTGAATCAGTTATGGAGTGTTGAAGAGGTAATTGGTTGCAAAGATGAGTATTACAATTTTTTAGAGAGCTATTTCTTAGAAGTTGATACAGCAACTATTTTTGGAATGCAGAGCAGCAATGCCTACGGAATAGTGAATAGACAAGGGGAGAAGGTTATAGAAATAGATTTTCATCTTGATAGTATGGCAGAAATAAGAGAGAAAGATGCTTCCAATGTGGTGTCTTATAAGAGGTATATCTTCCAGTGGTTGAAGGATGGAGGAATAGTCTGTTTTTATAAGGAAGGGGAAGAAACGAAAGAGGTAAGGAATGAAGAAGTACAAGAGTTGATAAAGAATGATCCTCGTGGAGATCTTGCTGGTTTGAGCATAAACGAGGAGAACCGATTGTTTATTGAAGGCAGACCTTTGACAAGGGATTATAAAACATATATCCAATATTTCTTGGATACCTACAATATAGAAGAAGATCTCCAATACAGAGATGATAAAAGACATATATTTCGCCCTTTAAAGCAAACAAGTGGAAATCTGTCTCTGATAGGGGAAGATAGCGATGGGAATTGGTATTGGGATGTTTTACGAAAATATGTTTTTATTTTCAATAAAGAAGGATGGGTACTTGATGTTTTTCAATATGACGACAATATATCAAGCACCTTACCAGCCGTACATCCCAGCGGAGATATTTATTTTCTTGATTATGACACGGAAGGAGTGTATCTGTACCGGATAGAAAACGTATGGGATGCTGAAGGGAGAGGAGCCTGGTATGAAAGTGCTGGAGAGAGTTCTTTAAATTATGTTGATGGGGTGGTGAACGATGACCGGGTGAGGGTAAGAACTGCTCCCAATCTTGAAAGTGATACCTTGGGCTATGTGAACCGGGGAGATGCAGTGATGATTAAGGATGAGACGAAAGAGCTGATGAAGATAGGTGATATGGAAGCGGTATGGTACCGGATAGGCTTTGAAGGAAAAGAAGGCTGGGTATACGGCTGGTTTGTGGATAAAAAGTAGAGGAGGGGGCGGGAAGGGCAAAATCCTTTTTTTAATCCTGTACCCGTAATGCCTCGATCTCCTGTTGCCTGAGGCCGGTAAGCTCGGCGATTTCCTGAACAGAATAGCCTTTTGCCAGCATCTTTTTAGCGGTGATGACCGCCCGCTGCCTTTCGCCCTGTTCGAGCATCATTTGGTCATGCTCTTTCATTTTGGTAAGTAACATGGATTTCACCTCCACAATGTCATTGATCCGGGACAAGACCGGTTGTTTTTGTTGCTCCTCGACGGAAGCAAAGAAGTTGTTCAGCCACTGGACCAGCAGCTGGACTGCCTCAAGTTTCTCTTCGGTAATAATAGAAAGGAAGATATCGATCTCGGCCTCAAGCTCTTTGGGAGAGGAGTTCTCGGCATAGAAGACCGCAGAAAGGGCGTTCTTGATCTTCGCCAGGCTCTGCTTTGGAATCTGGTTCTCGATAACCGGATAGTACTGGAAAGAGGGGATGTACTTTTCCGGGATGGACTGTTCGATGAGGTCCCGGCTGTTAAGCGGAGCGGTCCACCTTCTGTCGCCGTT
>NZ_KB899444.1 GCF_000378205.1 Sediminispirochaeta bajacaliforniensis DSM 16054
CACCATCTGCATTCAGCGCTCGGATACATCACCCCCAATGAGAAAAGAACCGGCAAGGATTCCGAGCTGTTCAAGCGGAGAAACGCCACGATGGAAGCTGCTCGAAACTCTCATGCTGAACGATGGGGAAAGCGATCCGTCAGGAAGTGGACGCCATCTAATGTGGTGGTTCTGAATCCTGGTAAAAACTATGAAGGACAATCCTCTACCGAAGGTAAAAAATCTTCACAAAATATTTCAAAGAGCGCGTAATCTATGTTGACATAAAGCGATGGCAATCGTTATCTCCGCGATGGTGATATCAAGCGCTTACGTCTCATTGGAAATAGAAAATGGTTCAGAAGAATGGACCCCTCTCTCGGATTATCATGGGCCGAACACGAAAGATTTGTAGAATCAGGTCGGACCACCAAGCCAGGATGGGAATTTTTGCTCGATGATCGGAAAGATCACATCATTCGGTTACAGACACAGAGCAGAAACGACTATAAAGGTCCCGGTTTTATGCTTGAGCAACCGGAGTACCTTTATAACAATGGTGAACTGTATAATTTGTCTATTCCCGTAGGCACCCTCAATCGAGAAGAGCGATATAAAATCAACGAACATATCATACAAACCATAGTGATGCTTCAAACGCTGCCTTTCCCCGATGCACTAAAAAGAGTCCCTGAATTCGCGGGCACACATCACGAACGGCTTTCAGGGGATGGGTATCCCAGAATGCTTAAGGCTGATGATCTATCTATTCCTTCCCGAATAATGGCGATTGCCGATATCTTCGAAGCCTTGACAGCTGGCGACAGGCCGTATAAGAGAGCGAAGAAGATCTCGGAAGCCATCGAGATATTGTATCAATTCAAAAAGGACAATCACATCGATCCGGACCTGTTCAATCTTTTTCTTACGTCCGGGATTTTCAGGATCTATGCAGAACAGCATCTTCCCCCGGATCTCATTGACGAAGTGGATATTGAGCAGTATTTGGATTAATGATATTACACGTTATCTTTCGGAACCGCAGCTTCCGCGAACCTGGTAACCTGGCGTGAAGCAGTTCCGGGAGATGCCAGCGTTCCTGGCCCTCCCACACAGCCGCCTGGACATGCCATACTCTCTACAAGCTTAGGGCTGGTCTCGCCTTTTTTAATTATTTTTGCCGTCTCGACCATAGGCGTACAGCTGTCGGTTATGTTTTTAGCCAAATCCGGGAAAGAGGCGCGTGCCGCCATCACCCATGAGTGGCAGCAGGATGTAGCCAAAAAATCACCATGTCCGGCAGAATATGTTCCAGTCCGGCGTTACTTTATTGCCGAACTGTCCGGTAAAGGAAGGTGCTACAATTGCGTACAACTTCTGTCTCAGGGGCGTATCATTCTGGTAATGGCGTTTCGCGGACAGACAATTGAACAGGGATGGGCCATACAGGATTGACACTTATCGGTAACGATCACCTCATCCTCGGGACATTTTTCGCATTCCGACGGATCTTTTCCTTCGATGATACATTGTACCGTTTCCATGAGAAGCCGCCTGCGCAGATCTGTTACCGGAGTGTAGATGCCGCGCATTCGCTCAAAGTTCCTTGTGACAGTGTTCGTTATAATCAGCATAGAAGAGACATTTACAGAAAGAAAGTTTTCCGGCCTGATTGTTTGATTTACTTCCGGCAATTTATTACCGTTTAAGTATGAAATACAGGGAGGAGACAGAAAAATAAAAAATGCCTGAGCATCAAGAACACCATCATCATAATCATTCCGAACACCACCGAATGATGATTCGGGATTTTCGAAAGCGTTTCTATGTCACTGTTATCCTTACCATTCCTGTTCTTGCCCTTTCTCCGCTTATCCAGAAATTCCTGGGATTTACCCTTGGATTCAAAGGAGATACCTTTGTTGTTTTTGCCCTTGCAACAGTAATCTTTTTTTACGGTGGCTGGCCGTTTCTTTCCGGTTTGGTCGGGGAGCTGAAGCAGAAAAGCCTGGGAATGATGACGCTTATAGGCCTTGCCATCACGGTGGCTTACGTCTATAGCGCTGCAGTAAGCTTCGGCCTGGACGGCTCTCCTTTTTACTGGGAACTGGCTACGTTGATCGCAATCATGCTTGCCGGCCACTGGATTGAGATGGCCTCTGTACTGAGCGCATCATCGGCCCTTGAGAAGCTGGCCCAATTGATGCCCAGTGAGGCTCACCGGAAAAGCGGCGGCGATATAATCGATGTCCCTCTGTCCGAGGTTCACAAAGGAGATTTGCTGGTCATCAAACCTGGGGAAAAAATTCCATCCGACGGTCTCGTAGTGAACGGTGGGAGCTATATCGATGAATCAATGCTGACCGGTGAGTCCCGTCCTGTGCGGAAGGGAGAGGGTGACAGGCTTATCGGCGGCTCGATAAACGGTGACGGCGCACTGGAGCTAAGAGTAGAGGGAACCGGAGAGGATTCCTATTTGTCGAAGGTTATCACCATGGTCAGGGAGGCCCAGGCTGCGAAATCGAAAACCCAGGCGCTTTCTGACAGGGCCGCTTTCTGGCTTACCATTGTAGCCATATCCGTTGGTATCGTGACGCTTCTGGCATGGCTGTTTGTAGGAAGGGACCTGCAGTTCGCCATCACCCGCATGGCTACGGTGATGGTCATTACCTGCCCCCATGCCCTCGGCCTTGCAATTCCCCTGGTGGTTGCGGTCTCTACCTCAAAATCGGCGCAGAACGGTTTGCTCATACGAAACCGCACCGCATTTGAGAATGCACGAAGAATAACGACGGTTGTCTTTGACAAAACCGGAACCTTAACAAAGGGGACCTTTGAGGTTACAGCCATAGACCTGCACAGCGATCAGTTCGATGAAAGACAGCTGCTCACTTACGCGGCGGCACTGGAAGCGCAATCCGAGCATCCTATAGGAAAGAGCATCGTCGCTTATGCAAAAAAGGAAAGCATCAGGCCTGAACTTGCGGAAAACGTTCAGGCAATCAAAGGCAAGGGGGTATCGGGAACGATTGCCGGAAGAGCGATACATGTTGTCAGCCCCGGCTATCTTGAGGAGCAGGGACTCCGGCGTCCGGAACATGCCGGCCATAAGGGAGGCGTTTCCCGTGTATTTGTCATTGTCGACGGAAGTGTGGCAGGGTCCATAGCCCTCTCAGATACAATTCGCCCGGAATCCTATCAGGCTGTCAAAGCCCTGCGGAAGAGGGGAATCAAGTGCTGGATGCTCACCGGAGACAACCGGGAAACTGCTGCGGCTGTGGCAAATGAGCTTGGGATGGATGGTTTTTTCGCAGAGGTTCTGCCGGATCAGAAACAGGAAAAGATCAGGGAATTGCAGAACGGTGGCGAGTATGTCGCCATGACCGGAGACGGAGTGAATGACTCCCCGGCCCTGGCACAGGCGGAGATCGGTATCTCGGTGGGGTCCGGGACCGATGTCGCCGCTGCTACGGCCGATATCATTCTTGTGGAATCCAATCCCCGGGATATAACGGCGCTTATCCTTTTCGGCAGGGCAACCTACCGGAAGATGGTACAGAACCTCATATGGGCAAGTGGTTATAACGTGGTGACCATCCCTCTTGCGGCCGGGGTACTGTACAGCGCCGGAATAGTGCTTTCTCCCGAGATCGGGGCGATACTGATGTCACTTTCAACGGTGATTGTCGCAATCAATGCCAGATTGCTTAGAATAAGAAAAGAAGACGTATAGGAGGCAAAAATATGATGAATGGATGGGGATGGTATCCCGGAACAATGCACTGGGGATATGGAGGAGGTATAGTAATGATACTGATATTAGCAGGCCTGATTGTAGGAGGCGTCTTTCTTATCCGGTGGGCGCTTAACCGTCCCGGTGGCGGATGGCATGAAGGTACCGCAAATGACAAACAAACTGCAGAAGAAATCCTTGATGAGCGGTATGCCAAAGGCGAGATTTCCAGGGAAGAGTACATGCAGATGAAGGCCGATCTTGGGAATAAAGCTTAGTTTAACATTACAGGAGGATTGGTATGACTATAATAAAACGATGTGCAATCGCTATATTAAGTTTGAGTTTCTTACTGGTTCCGGCCTTTGTCCTCACGGCAAATGAAGGTGGGCACGGCAGCGGTATCGACCAGATAATTGCCGAAATCGAGCAAACCCAGGGTGTAGAGACCATCAGCGAAATAAATCCCGACAGGGTCTCTCCAAAGCTTCTGGAAGAACTTGGTGATGCAGTTATGGGGATTATGATTTCGGATGAACAGCAACATGAATGGATGGATCAGATGATGGGAGGAGAGGGCTCTGAGCAGCTTGCTTCCATGCACCGCCTTATGGGCTACCGCTATCTCCAGAGTAACGGAGATCTTAGCTCCGGGCTTTGGGGGCCGGGAATGTCGGGATACGGCATGGGATACGGCATGATGGGGCCGGGCCTAATAGGTTCCTGGGGAGGGCACAGCGGATGGTACGGTTACGGTCCGGGCAGCCCTGACGTGATGGCCGGATTGATGAATCCCTGGCTCTGTGCGATTTGTCTTGTACTGTTGATTGCCGTGATCGTTCTTATTATCGCACTGGTAAAAGCAAAAAAGACACGCAGGACCTTTGACTCAGGGATAGCGAAAGAGATTATCCGTTCGCGCTATGCCAAAGGAGAGCTATCCAGGGAAGATTATCTCCAGCTAAAGGATGATTTGAAAGAAAACTAATCCAGGTGCTAATATTGGGCACCTCTGTCTCTATTGAACTGGGAGAGAAGCGGTAAGCTCTTGTGTAACCTCCGAGTGGTATTATGCCTGGATCTCCTCGTCGAAATAGCTCCAAAACCACTTTACATTTTGTCAATTTTGTTTTATATGAAACAAAATTGACATGGGAACGTGGTTCATGGATGAAATAAGGATGGGATTGGAACTCCGCACGTTGAATAATCTTGTCCGGCGCTATTTTGAGTTTTCTTCCCACAAGAAGGAAATCGAAGCAATAACCGGGAACAACGGGTGGATCATTGGGTATCTTGCGAGAAATACAGATGCGGGAAAAGATGTTTACCAGAAGGACATTGAAGAGCATTTTACTATTACCAGATCGACTGTGTCGAATGTGCTCAGCCTGATGGAGCAAAAGGGCTTGATTCAAAGGTTGGCCGTCGAACATGATGCACGCTTAAAAAAAATTGTTCTCACAAAAAAGGCAAAGAAGATTCAGGACCTCATGAAGGAAGATATTGACCGGATGGAAAGTATTCTGACTCAGGGGTTTACGGACGACGAATTGAAAATGCTGTATATGCTTTTACAACGGATGAAGGAAAATATATCTAATAAATAAATTCCCTCTATGTAGTACGCAAGCAACAGGTTAAGGAGATCATTATGATTAAAGTACTACTCTCCAGTATCCGGCAGTATAGAAAAGATTCTATCCTGACGCCGGTATATGTGATATTCGAATCCATCATGGAAGTCTTAATACCTACGTTAATGGCCTATTTGATTGACTACGGAATCATGCAGGAAAATATGTCCAATGTGTTTAAAATAGGCTTGGGACTGATTTTCTGCTCTATGATATCCCTTATTTCCGGTATTCTGGCGGGACGTAGCGCCGCTATAGCATCTGCCGGTTTTGCAAAGAATTTGCGCCATGATATGTATTACAATGTTCAAAGCTTTTCATTTTCGAATATTGACAAATTTTCTACAGCAAGTTTGGTTACCCGGCTGACTACAGATATTACCAACGTCCAGAATGCCTACATGATGTTCATCCGCATGGCGATACGAAGTCCCTTTATTATGATTTTTGCCCTGATCATGGCTTTCCGAATAGATGCTCAGATCTCTCTGATTTTTCTTGTGATTATTCCCGTGCTTTTATTTGGGCTTCTATTCATTGCCTCATATGTTCATCCGTTTTTTGTAAGGGTCTTTAAGACTTACGACAAGTTAAATAGCGTTGCCCAGGAGAATCTGAGAGGAATACGTGTTGTAAAATCATTTACCAGAGAGGCCCATGAAGAAAAAAAGTTCGGTAAGATATCCCAACTCATTTTTGCCGATTTTTCCAAAGCCGAAAAGATACTGGCATTCAATATGCCGCTCATGCAATTTTGCATCTATGCCGCTATGCTATTGATTTCATGGCTCAGTGCAAAGGCGATAATCGCCAGCAATAATAATCCGGCTATAGGTCTTTCCACCGGCGACCTTACCGGGCTTATTACATATACAATGCAGATCTTAATGAGTTTGATGATGCTTTCCATGGTCTTTGTCATGATCATCATTTCCCGAGCATCTGCTGAACGTATTGTTGAGGTCCTGACAGAGGAGAGCGATCTTAAAAACTGTGAGAAGCCTGTATATGAGGTGAAAAATGGCTCTGTTTCCTTTGAAGATGTTAGTTTTTCTTATGTGAGAAAAACAGACAAACCGGTTCTCGACGCCATTAATTTCTCCATAGAATCGGGGGAAACGGTTGGTATTCTCGGCGGAACCGGGGCATCGAAATCTAGTTTGGTCCAACTTATTCCTCGTCTTTATGACGTTGTAAGCGGAAGGCTAACCGTCGGTGGGGTGGACGTTCGAAATTACGACATTGAATCATTGCGCAATCAGGTTGCCATGGTCCTGCAAAAGAACGTTTTGTTTTCCGGAACGATCAAAGAAAACCTTCGCTGGGGCAATGCACATGCTTCCGATGAAGACTTGATCAGGGTTTGCAAGCAGGCACAGGCTGACAGTTTCATACAGGAATTTCCCGATACATATGACACCTATATTGAACAGGGAGGTACCAATGTTTCCGGCGGTCAGAAACAGCGGTTGTGTATCGCAAGGGCGCTGTTGAAAAACCCCAAAATACTGATACTTGATGATTCCACCAGTGCTGTAGACACCACGACGGATTCTCTGATTCGGCATGCATTCAAAAAGGAAATTCCCGATACGACAAAGATCATCATCGCTCAGCGTATAAATTCGATCCAGGATGCAGACAAAATTATTGTGCTGGATGAAGGCAGGATTAATGCTATGGGAACGCATGATGAACTACTTGAAACATGCAAGATTTATCGGGAAGTGTATGAATCCCAGAACAGAGAGAGTCTTATTCATGAATAATACAAAAGAGACGAAAACAGAAGGAAACTTGAATTCGGCAAGAAAACCTGTGTTTAGACAGTTCAAGCCCGGCACAATTAAACGATTGTTGTCGTATATGAAGGAATATAGGCTTCGGCTCACCTTAGTCATTATCTGTATCATACTCAGTGCGGGGGCCAATGCTGCATCGGCATTGTTTCTACAGTCCTTGATTGACACATATATCATCCCCTTACTTGGACAGCAGCACCCCGATTTTTCTCTGCTTCTGCGGGCTCTGCTCTTCATGGGAGCAATGTATAGTATCGGAGTTTTGGCAACGCTTTTCTATAACAGAATCATGGTGGTTGTTTCTCAAGGGACGCTCAAACGTATACGCGATAACATGTTTGCTCATATGCAGAGTCTGCCTATTAAATTCTTTGATACCCACAGTCATGGCGATGTTATGAGCTATTACACCAATGATACCGATACACTGCGTCAAATGATGTCCCAGAGCCTCCCTCAGATGTTTTCTTCCGTTGTCACGATTGCCACGGTGTTCTTTTCCATGTTGTACCTCAGTGTGTGGCTGACAGCCTTTGTTGTCGTGTTTACATTGGCTCTGCTGAAATTAATCAAACTACTGGTTGGGAAAAGTAGTGTCCACTTTATGAAGCAACAGGAATCCTTAGGAGACGTGGATGGATATATTGAGGAGATGATCAACGGGCAAAAGGTCGTTAAGGTTTTCTGTTACGAGGAAAAAGCAAAAGAAGCCTTTGACAGAAAAAACGATGAACTCTGTGCAAGTGCTACTCAGGCGAACAAATACGGGAACATTACCATGCCTATTGTAGGCAACATGGGGTATGTGTTATATGTGCTCCTTGCCATTGTCGGCGGGGCTGCTGCTATTGCAGGCATCAAAAACATTAGCCTCTCTGGAGCAGAGGTTTTAACCATCGGTACGATTGTCGCCTTTCTTACCTTGTCCCGCAGTTTTATTATGCCTATCGGCCAGGTTTCCATGCAGTTTAATATGGTTATTATGGCCCTGGCCGGCGCATCGCGTATTTTTGATTTTCTCGATGCAGAAGAGGAAAGGGACGAGGGGTATGTTACCCTGGTCAATGCCAAAGAAGAAAACGGCGAGATCAGGGAGTGTCGCGAGCGTACAGCCATCTGGGCCTGGAAGCATCCTCATGGCGATGGGTCGCTTACCTATACGAAAATGAAAGGAAAAATCGTTTTTGATAATGTCGATTTCGGATATGAAAAGAACAAGATTGTCCTCCATAATGTCGACCTGTATGCCGAACCGGGACAAAAAGTGGCGCTTGTAGGCGCTACCGGTGCAGGTAAAACCACTATTACAAACCTTATTAATCGGTTTTATGATATTGCAGACGGCAAAATACGTTACGATACTATCAACATCAACAAAATTAAAAAACCGGACCTTCGACGTTCACTTGGTATTGTATTGCAGGATGTGAACCTGTTTACAGGCACCGTGATGGAGAACATACGGTACGGAAAGCTGGACGCAAGCGATGAGGAATGCATAGCTGCTGCTAAACTCTCCAATGCGGACAGTTTCATTCACATGTTGCCCCAGGGATATGATACGGTGCTTGAAGGCAACGGCAGCGGCCTTTCCCAGGGACAAAGACAGTTAATCTCCATTGCACGCGCGGCGGTTGCAGATCCTCCGGTAATGATTCTCGATGAGGCGACCTCCTCTATTGATACCAGAACCGAAGCCATCGTGCAAAAGGGTATGGATGCACTCATGAAGGGGCGTACGGTCTTTGTGATTGCGCATCGTCTTTCCACAATTCGCAACGCCGATATCATTATGGTCCTGGAACATGGACGTATCATTGAGAAAGGAAATCATCAACAGCTAATTGAGAAGAAAGGGAAGTATTATCAACTTTACACAGGGTTCTTTGAGCTTGAATAGAAAGACATATGTAGTGTTCTGAAAATTGGTGATGGATATAGGCTTGTTACTTTTTTCGTTATTTTGTTAGTCAGGTTGAAGATGCGGCTGATCTTGATTTTTGCTTTCTCGCTTATATATACTTATTTTTGAATTAAGCAGCATAAGGGGGCTTATATGAGATTAAGTGCACGGAATCAGATTCAAGGTAAAATCACGCAATTGCGCAAAGGTACGGTGAATACTGAAGTTGTCATTAAACTGCAGGGAGGCGAAGAATTAGTTTCTGTTATTACTAACATTTCTGCAGAAAGGTTGGGCCTTGAAATTGGCAAGAATGCCTATACCATAATTAAAGCTTCAAATGTAATGGTAGGTATTGATGACTAATTAGGGCCTGCTGAAAAACAATTCCAATGGTCTTTTGCGCCATGCGGATAAAAGACAAACTTGGGATTACCGAACGCGAGTCAGTGGAACAGGTAAAAAAAGCGAAAAAAGATTTTGAGGTAGAGAACAGAGGCAAGCTCCTGATCGCTGTAACCTGCATACCTGCGGATATCAGCTATCCAACTGATTTGAGACTGCTGAATGTAGCGCGGGAAAAGGCAAATGCGGGGTGTGGAGTTCGGAATGAAAATACCGGTGGCCATGGTTGACGGGTACCCGTTCCTGGAGAAACTCAGTTGGGATGGCTACAACGAAGCGATGGATCTGAAAGATTATATCGAGAACTACCACAGACGGTTTGGATATTATCCTGAATCGGTACATGTGGATCATATCTATTGCAACCGTGAAAAGAAAAGGTACTGCAAGGAGAGGCTCTGGCTTCGGGATCACAAGGGGCGTCTTTTGTTCATTTTTCCACTACCGAAGAGGAATAAAAATGGTATAAACCGGGCCTGCTGAGTTTTTTCAGCAGGTCCTAATTATACGCGCATTTTCAATTTAGCCAAATACATATTTTAAAGTACCGCTCGATATATTAACAAGTTATGTGGGGAGGGTTGAGACCTCGTCACTATGCTTTTGTGGATTTTAGAATCAATCTTTTAGATCCCGAATTTGTAACCTATTTACCAGCATTAATGGGGCGAGAAGATTTTCAAATTTCTATTTGACAGATGAAAAAAGCGGATTTAGACTAAGTATTAGTTAGCGAACAACTGAACAAATCGATAACGAAGAAATATTGCAATGAAAATTCAAAGGATGGTTTTAATGAAAATTACAGAAATTGAAGTATTTCGCCTCCCTACAGCTAATACAAAGTTAAACAGCCCCATAGGTTGTCGCATACATACGGATGAAGGCATTTGCGGAGATGGTGAAGCCGGAATGGCATATGGTATCGGTGGCTCGGCTGCATTTGGCATGGTTTGTGATTTGGCTGAGTTGGTTGTCGGTATGGACCCCCTATGCACAGAATTAATCTGGGAAACGATGCATAAACGTACTTTCTGGGGTCAAAACGGTGGTTCTGTAGTATTTTCGGGTATTGCTGCGATTGACGTAGCGCTGTGGGATATCAAGGGCAAGTACTTCAATGTTCCCGTGTATCAATTACTCGGTGGCAAGGTACGGGACAAGCTTCGAACATACGCAAGCCAATTACAGTTTGGCTGGGGCCAAGTTGGTGTTTCAGAACATCTATGGGCAGTTACTCCTGAAGATTATGCCCACAATGTCAAACTTGCAATCAAAGAAGGGTTCGATGCTATCAAGATTGATTTTTTTGATCGCGATGAAGAAGGTAACCCTTTTCTTTTCCTCGATACAACCGGTTTGTTGACACCAAAAAAACTCAAAATGGTTGAAGCCCGAATGAAAGCAGCACGTGAAGCAGCCGGAGAAGATGTGGATATCATCATGGAAAACCATTCATATACTGATGCTCTAGGTGCTGTACAATTGGCCAGACTGGCCGAAAGATACAACATTATGGCTTTTGAAGAACCCAACTCACCAACAGTTCAGACAGTCGAGTATATTGCCAAGTACACTTCTGTTCCCATCGCAAATGGTGAGCGTTTGTTCTCCCGTTGGCAGTATCTGGAATATTTCAAAAAGAACTTGCTTCAGTTGGCACAACCAGATATCGGTAACTGCGGCGGTATTTCCGAAGTGAAAAAAATCTGTGATATGGCCCATGCTTTTGATGCTGGTATTCAGGTTCATGTGGCAGGCAGCCCTTTGGCAACCAATGCAGCATTGCATGTTGAATGTACCATTCCTAATTTTATCATCCATGAGCATCACACCTGTAATCGTATGAATACTTGTCTGGGATTGACAAAATACAATCTCCAACCTGAAAACGGGTTTTTTACTGTTCCGGAGTTGCCTGGTATCGGAAATGAATTTTTGCAATCAGCGATTGACAACGCAATTTTGTACAAAGTTATCAAGTAAAATCCTTGCATGAGCAGGTAAACCAAAAGGGGAAACATATGGGAATCAAAGTAATCAAGGAAGCAGCACCGAAATCAGGTACACTGGGAAGACCAGAGCTTTTTGCACTTGCAATCGGGCAAGTCATTGGAGCGGGTGTCATTACCCTAATTGTACCTGCTATTAAAATGACTGGGTACTCAGCTTGGCTCGCCTATTTTGCTGCAATCATCATTGGTTTTATTATGATATTGCCGACCGTCTTTATTTCGTCAACACTGCGTTTGGGTGGTGGAAACTATTCTATGCTCTGTGACCTTGCAGGTCCAACCGTTTCTGGTATTTTTGCATTTTCCTACCTGACTCAGTGTCTTTCGACTGCCCTCTTCGGGGTAGCAGCAGCAGCGTATCTGGGGGATGTGATTCCCGTCCTTGGAGGTCCCGTTGCAAGGGCAATTGTTGGCGTCTCGTTGTTGACTATTTTTTATGTGGTGAATATTAGAGGCATTGATATGATGGCAAAGGCACAAAAAGCGATGACTTGGATGTTGATTGCAGCTTTGGTTACTTTCGCCATCGTTGGCATTTTAAAAATAAATCTTCCCATTTTCAAATTTTCCGATCCAAATTTCCTGATTAACGGGTGGGGAATAAAGTTTACTGAAAATAAGATTACGGGAGGATTTTTTGGCGCAGTTTTACTATTTGTGTATTCTTGTCAGGGATATTATATGACCATTGCGTATGGTCGAAATTCCAAGAATGCAAGAAAGGATATCCCTATCGTTTTGATTATGGCGGTTCCCACGCTTATCATTTTGTATGTAGGCGTTGCTTTGGCTGGGGTTGGTGTTATGAGCGTCGCAGATTATGGCAACTCCAGTACGCTGGTTTTTGCAGCACAGAGAATTTTCCCTTCCTGGCTGTATTATGCATTCATTATTTGTGGTCCCATCATGGCCTTATTGTCCACCCTGAATTCCAGTTTTGCCTACAATGCTATCACAATCGGCCAATCCTGTGACGACGGTTGGCTGCCAAAGGCATTCGGCAAAACAAATAAAAAAGATGCTCGTGTCAATGTTTTGACCTTTATGTATCTCTTGGGTATTATTCCCATCATTTTCCGCTTGTCGATCACTACTATCGTAAACATGGTACAGCTGTTCATGTCTTTTTTTGCATTCCTTAATTTTGTTGCATTCATAAAGATGCCTAAGAAGTATCCGGATGCATGGAAGAAAGCACGCTTCCATGTTTCTAATGGCTGGTACATTACAATCTGTGTTGCATCTTTGATCGGTTACATCATCGTATTCTGGAAATCTTGTCTTTCAATGAGTACAACGCTTGCTATCGGTAATGTTGTCATCCTGTTACTTATGACTGGAATCGGTATTTGGCGTTCCAAGACCGGTAATATCGAGATTCATACTTCTGTTTGGGCAGAAGATTAATTTCACTGCAGAATTTCTAAACTTGCGTTTATAACTTTTCCATACCCCTTGGGGTATGGAAGAAGTTGCTAATAATAGGTGTATTTCATAATTGGAGGTATAGTTTTATGAAAATCACAAGTATTGAGTGTTATTTGGGTTATGCCGTAACAGTCAAGGTCAATACGGACGAGGGAATTTCCGGGTTTGGCGAAGCAGGTTTGATGTATGGCAATTGTCGTGAAGCTGCCTTTGGTCAATGCCAGGATTTTGCTTCATTGGTAATTGGGATGGATCCTTTCAACACTGAAGAAATCTGGGAACATCTTCATCGCCATACTTTCTGGGGTATGAATGGTGGCGTAGTGGTTACCTCTGCTATGGCCGCTATCGACACTGCATGTTGGGACATCAAGGGAAAAGCTTTGGGCCTCCCGGTATATAAACTGATTGGAGGAAAAACCAATAAAAAACTGCGTGCATATGCGAGCCAGTTACAGTTTGGCTGGAAAAAGATGGTTGAATCCAATGGGGGACTAGGTCTCCTGTATGAACCAAAAGAATATTATGATGTCGTGAAGGAAATCATGGAAGATGGATATGATTCAGTGAAAATCGACCCTGTGTTCGTACCTTACAAGAAGGGTGATGCCGGGAAAATCTTCGGAACTCAAGGCACACATCATCGTGGATCAATGCGTCAGCATGACCTGCAACTTGCAGTAGACCGAATTGCCGCTGCTCGTGAGGCTGGTGGTCCAGACCTGGATATTATCGTTGAAATCCATTCACTTTTGGATGCAAATACAGCTTCGGATCTTGGAAAAGCTCTAGAACCCTATCGCATCATGTATTATGAGGAACCTACCATGCCCAGCAATCCAGACATGTTTAAGTATATTAAGGAACATTGCAATCTTCCTCTTGCAACTGGTGAACGTAGTTATACACGTTGGGGATTCCGTCAGTTCTTTGAAGATCGAAGTTTAGCTATCGTACAGCCAGACCTTTGCAATACAGGAGGTATTACTGAAACAAAGAAAATTTGTGATATGGCCCAGGTCTATGATATGGGTGTTCAAGTCCATGTTTGTGGTGGTCCTATCGCAACTGCAGCAGCACTGCATGTTGAGGCTACTATCCCCAATTTCTGCATCCATGAAGAGCACAATGCTAACTTGACAAAAGCTTGTATTGCTTCTGGCAAGTATCATCTCCATCCAGTGAATGGGTATTACGATATCCCAGAAATGCCTGGAATCGGACAGGAGATGAGTGAAGCAGAGATGGCAGGCGCAAAGAAGGTTGTCATCGATGGGCCGAAACCTGGTCCGGCTATGTTAAAGTGAACGAGTCCCGCCTTATCGTTGGGCTTTCATGCATTGCAGACGCAATTTGAATGTAGCCGACACTATGAGTTTTGTGTGAAGGTTGCATTAATAGATGTTTTTGAAAAACGGCCTTTTTCTTGTCTTTTATACTGAAAGAGGCCGTTTTCTTATAGTTTCATGTTTCTACGAATTGTCAACACCGGAATGAAATTGCAGTTTTTCACCGGAGTTAAATTGCAGAGTTCCGGCAAAAATCTTTAGAAGCCAACGGCTCCAATTTTCATTCTGTCTTTCATGCGATACGAATCACCCTTCAGGCTGACTACATGCGAATGATGTAGGAGCCGGTCTAAGGTAGCAGTGGCGACCGCATCATCAGCCATAATCTCACCCCACTTGCCAAAGGTCTTGTTTGAAGTGAGGATGATAGATCCACGTTCATACCGGGTGTTGAT